>NZ_JBNCKP010000008.1:0-115922 GCF_049841575.1 Micromonospora sp. DT201
TCGCTGGGCCTGTTCCAGCAGCGCCCCTCCAGCGGTTGGGGTACGCCGGAGCAGATCACCAACCCTGAGTACTCGACGACCGCGTTCCTGAAGGGTCTGAAGCAGGTCGACGGGTGGCAGGACATGCCCCTGACCCAGGCCGCGCAGACCGTGCAGGTCTCGGCTTACCCCGACGCCTACGCCCAGTGGGAACAGCAGGCCGCTGACCTGGTTGGCCAGTACTGGAACAGCTGACCACCAAACCACCCGAACGGCAAGACAACCGCTGGCCGGCACCCCCAACCCGGGGTGCCGGCCACCGGCATACCCACACCCCAACTGCGCCTACACCCACGCCCGGACTCCGACTCACGCCCCCCGAGACCCCGCCCCCCGTGCTCGCGCCTCGCCCCCGCCCCGCACGGGCGCCACCGCCCATGCCCCGCGCCAGCGGCGCACTCGCGCCACCGCCCACGCCCCCAGGCACTCGCGCCACCGCCCACGCCCACGCCCACGCCCACGCCCAGACCCACGCCCAGACCCACACCGATCATGGAGTTGTAGTGCCTGGTCGAGGATGCCTGGGGGCGGCTTTGTCCCCCCCCACAACTGCCTGATCGACGAGGGCAGACGTGCGGCGCGCGGCTTTGCAGCCACACGGGCACGACTCTGGGGCCACGAGCTTCGGCAGTCTTGGACAGTTTCCGTAACCAGCAGGCAGCCCAAGCCGGCCAACGGTCAGAAGAGGACCGTGGCGAGAGTGCCGATCGGCCGGAACCCGCAGCGCTCGTAGACTCGGCGGGCCGGGAGGTTGAAGTCGTTGACGTACAGGCTGACCGTGGGGGCGACCCGCAGCAGTGCGTCGCGGACCACGGCTGCCATGGCGGCTGTGGCGATCCCCCGGCCCCGCCACTCAGGTGCCACCCAGACGCCCTGGACCTGCGCCGTCCGCTTGGTGACGACGGCCAACTCGGCTTTGAACACGACTTTGCCGTCGACGAAGCGGGCGTACGCGCGGCCGGACCGGACGAGGTCGTTGACCCGTCGGCGGTAACTGCGCCCGCCGTCCTCGGCCAGTGGGGAGACGCCAACCTCTTCGGTGTACATGGCCACCGCCGCGGGGAAGAGCCGATCGACTTCGCCGGAGCGGACTTGGCGTACTTCCGGGTCGGCGGGTACGGGTGGCAGGGTGTCGGCGGCCAGCAGCGGCTGGTTGGGGCGGACGTCTCGGGCTGGCCCCCAGGTGTCGGAGAGCCGGTCCCACAGCCCGAGGACGGCATCAGCCCGGCCGACGATGGAGGAGCAGAGACGCTCCTCGCCCGCGAGCAGGTCGGCGAAGGCAGCCACTGCGGCGTCGGTCGCCAGCACCGGGGTCAGGTTGCCGCCGAGCCAGCAGAGCGATTCGAGGTTGCGCCGGGCGCCGTACCCCAGGATTCTGCCCTCGGCCCGCCACCAGGAGAGTCCGCGCGCGGCGATCCGCTCGGCGACCTGCGCGCCCGCGAACGGGTCGTGGTCGAGCAGTCGCTCGACCGCGCGGCGCTCCGATTCCCCGAGTTGCCGTACCGGCACCGTCAGCACGACTACCAGCCTGCCAGATCGACCCCCCGCTCCGCCGGTCGAGTGACGATGCCGCGGTCAGACGGTCGTCAGCTCTGCGGGCTCGCTGACCGGCCGGGTCCGCAGGGCCCAGCGGACGACCGGGGGCACCAGTGCTCCGAGCAGGAGGAACAGGGCACCGAGCACGAGCCAGCCCGGTACGCCCCAGCCGAGCGCGAGGGTGGTCACCACCACGGGTGCGAGCATCTTGCCCAGTTCGTAGCCCATGCCGTACGCCCCCTGGTACTGCCCCTGGGCGTCCGCTGGCGCCAGCCCGAAGGAGATCGCCCAGCCGGCGGCGGAGTGCCACAGCTCCCCGGTCACGTGGGCGAGCGCCCCGACGCCGAGCAGGCCCACCGCGCCGGCGGTGGGCAGCGCGCCGCTGGCTGCGAAGAGTACGCAGGCCAGGGCGATGGCCACGCCCGCTCGACGGGCGGCGTGGGCGGCTCCGGGCAGGGTGGCGGCGGTACGCGAGGCGCGGACCTGCAGGAGCACCACCACCACGGTGTTGACAAGCGTCAACGCGGAGATCATCCAGGCGGGTGCCTGGGTGTGGTCGGCGATCCACAGCGGCAGGGCGATGGTGAGCAGGCTGAAGTGCATGGACATCAGCCCGTCGACCAGGGTGAAGGCGAGGAATGGGCGGTCCCGGAGGGCGATCAGCCGAGGGCCGTGTGTCGGGGCGGCGACTGGCGCGATGGTGGGCAGTCGGACGAGGACCGCGGCTGCGGCCAGTGACGCCCCCGCTGCGGTCAGGATCAGCGTGACGTACCCGGTTCGGGTGTCGGCGGCGATGGCGAAGCCGCCGAGGACGGCACCGAGGGAGATCCCGACGTTTGTGGTGGCCCGCAGGTAGGCGCGGGTGCGTACCCGCTGGTCGGCCGGGATCGCTCCGGCGATCAGGGCACCCCGGGCGCCGCGCTCGACCGCGTCGGCAAGTGCGGTGGCAGCCCCCACCAGGACGAACGTGGGGAATGACCGGACGGCGATCAGACCGATGGTCAACACGCCAGCGGCGAACAACGCGCCGACCTGGACGCCGCGTGGGCCGACGCGGTCGGCCAGGTAGCCGCTTGGGGTGCTGGCCAGCACACCGACCAGCGCCGAGATGGTCAGCCCGATGCCCACCTGGGTTGCCGACAGGCCGACCGAGCGGGTGAGGAAGAGCGCGCTCGCGACGAGCCAGAGGCCCCGGCCGACGGTCTTGACCAGGGTGCCGATGGTGAGGACCCGGGCCGGACCCGGTGGGGGAAGCAGGTGCATGGTCGGCACCTTAGCAAGACGTACGTACGGTTTTCAAAAAGAGGGTTGTCGGCGATGCATTGCCGATATATCGTTGATGCATCAGCGACAGTACGAAGAGAGGGAGAACCCCATGAGATTCCATCGACAACACCACCCGATGCACGAGGCACGGATGCGGGGGTTCGGCTTCCCGCCGATCCCGCCCGGCCCGCACGGCGGCCATGGCCACGAGCACGGCGGCCCCTGGGGCGGCCGGGGCCGTGGACGGGGCCGGGGCCGACGCCCCAACGTCCGGGGTGCCGTGCTGGCTCTGCTCACCGAGCGGCCGATGCACGGCTACGAGATGATCCAGGAGATCGACTCCCGCACCGGCGGTGCGTGGCGGCCCAGCCCGGGCTCGATCTACCCCACCCTCCAGCTACTGGAGGACGAGGGCGTGATCGTCGCCAGCACCGAGGAGTCCGGCGGCGGGCGCAAGCGGTTCACGGTCACCGAGGCCGGTCAGGCGGAGGCCACCGAGGCCGCGCAGACCCCGCCGTGGGCGGACGTCGCCCAGGGCACGGTGAGCAGCTGGCACGACATCCGCGACTCCGGCGCGCAGGCGATGAACGCACTGCGCCAGGTGATGATGAACGGCACCGACGACCAGCGCGAGCGGGCCGCCCAGGTGCTCGACGAGACCCGTCGCAAGCTGTACGCGATCCTCGCCGAATCAGAGTGACGCAAGGCCGCACCACGGCACACGGCACACCGCACACCGCGCCGCACCACAGCAGCGCCGTACGCCACAGCACCTACCCGCCGCGCCTCGGCAGGACAGGACACAACGAAAGCGGCCGTTCCCCGCAGGGAACGGCCGCTTCTTCCATCCGGGAAACTCAGTGCACGGTGACGGTCGGGCCGGTGACCAGCCCGCGCAGCTCCTCGGGAAGCTCGGCGCCCATCTCGTCGGCGATTCGCAACGCCTCCTCGATCAGCGTCTCCACGATCTGCGCCTCGGGCACCGTCTTGACGACCTGCCCCTTGACGAAGATCTGGCCCTTGCCGTTGCCGGAGGCGACGCCGAGGTCGGCCTCGCGAGCTTCGCCCGGACCGTTGACGACGCAGCCCATCACGGCGACCCGCAGCGGCACCGGCAGTCCTTCCAGACCGGCGGTGACCTCTTCGGCAAGCTTGTAGACGTCCACCTGGGCTCGTCCACAGGACGGGCAGGAGACGATCTCCAGGCCCCGCTCGCGCAGGCCCAGCGACTCCAGGATCTGGTTGCCGACCTTGATCTCCTCGACCGGCGGGGCGGACAGCGACACCCGGATGGTGTCGCCGATCCCCTCGGCGAGCAGAGCACCGAAGGCGACCGCCGACTTGATGGTGCCCTGGAAGGCCGGGCCGGCCTCGGTGACACCGAGGTGCAGCGGATAGTCGCACTGCTCGGCGAGCTGCCGGTACGCCCGGATCATCACGACCGGGTCGTTGTGCTTGACCGAGATCTTGATGTCGCGGAAGCCGTGCTCCTCGAACAGCGAGCACTCCCACAGCGCCGACTCGACGAGCGCTTCGGCGGTGGCCTTGCCGTACTTGGCCAGCAGCCGCTTGTCGAGCGACCCGGCGTTGACGCCGATCCGGATCGGCGTACCGGCGGCGGAGGCCGCTGCCGCGATCTCCTTCACCTTGTCGTCGAACTGGCGGATGTTGCCCGGGTTGACCCGGACGGCCGCGCAGCCGGCGTCGATGGCGGCGAAGACGTACTTCGGCTGGAAGTGGATGTCGGCGATCACGGGGATCTGCGACTTCTTGGCGATGGCGGGCAGCGCCTCGACGTCGTCCTGCGACGGCACGGCCACCCGGACGATCTGGCAGCCGGACGCGGTCAGCTCGGCGATCTGCTGGAGCGTGGCGTTGATGTCGGAGGTAAGGGTCGTGGTCATCGACTGCACGGACACCGGCGCACCACCACCCACCGGCACCGAGCCGACCATGATCTGGCGGCTGGCCCGGCGGGGAGCGAGCGGCGGGGGCGGCATGGCGGGGATACCGAGACGGACAGCTGTCACTTCAGCACTCACCTTGGGAAGAGCGTGATCGGGTTGACGACGTCCGCGGTGATTGTCAGCAGCGTGAACACGCCACCGATCAGGATCACCACGTACGTGAAGGGCATCAGTTTGAGGTAGTCGACCCGGCCGGGGTCGGCGCGGCCGATCCGCGCGTACAGCCAGGAGCGTGCCCGTTCGAACCAGGCGACGGCGATGTGGCCGCCGTCCAGCGGGAGCAGTGGCAGCAGGTTGAACACGCCGATGAAGAAGTTCAGCGAGATGAACAGCGTCACGAACAGCAGCCATGCCTTGTTGGCGAACGCCTCACCGCCGAGGCGGCTGGCGCCGACGACGCTGATCGGGGTGTCCACGTCACGTTCGCCGCCGGTGATGGCGGTCCACAGGGCGGGGACCTTCTGCGGCAGTCGCTGCAACGCCTGGACGGTGCCGGCGGCCAACTCGCGGGTGAATTCGCCGGTGGCGCCGAACGCGGCGACCGGCCCGTACGTCACGCGGGTCGGGGTGGTGACGGTGAGCGCGACGCCGAGCGCGGCGACCGGGCCGACGGTGCCCTTCGGGTCGTCGATCGGAGGACGCTGGGTCTGCGCCAGCACCGTGCTGGTCTGGCCGGGCTGCCCATCGCGGACGTACCCGATCTGCGCGGTTTCGCCCGGCTTCAGGGTTCGCAGGCTGGCGAGCATCTCGCCGTAGTTGTTGATCGGCTTGCCGTTGAGGGAGGTGATCCGGTCGCCGTCCCGCAACTGGGCCTGGGCCGCCGGGCTGGCCGCGTCACCCGGCGCGCAGGCGCGCGCGGTGGTGTCCGGCACCACGCAGTCGGAGATCGAGATGACCGCCGGCTCCTGCCGGACCTCCGCGTCGTTCGTGGGGAACTTCGGGTTGGGCAGGCCGAGGGAGACAGCCGCCAGCCAGATGGCGACCAGTGCCAGCAAGAAGTGGGTGATCGAGCCTGCGGACATGACGATCGTGCGCTTCCACACCGGGAAGCGCCACATCGCCCGCGGCTCGTCGGCCGGGTCGACGTCGTCGTCCTGCGCGGTCATCCCGACGATCTTGCAGAAGCCGCCGAGCGGAATCCCCTTGAGGCCGTACTCCGTCTCACCCCGCTTGAACGACCAGACGGTGGGGCCGAAGCCGACGAAGTATTTCGTGACCTTCATCCCGAATGCCTTGGCGGTGAGCATGTGCCCCGCCTCGTGCAGGCTCACCGAGATGAGGATGGCCAAGGCGAAGATCGCCACCCCGAGCAGGTTTGCCATCAATTTCCTTCCACCGGACCCGCGATGATCTCCTGCGCGTGCGCGCGTGCCCACGACTCGGCCGCGAGCACGTCCTCGACGGTACCTGGTTCGCCGAAGTCCGGAGCCTCCTCCAACACGCGTTCGAGTGTGTCGACAATGCCGAGGAACGGCAGTCGGCCCGCCACGAACGCCGCCACGCACTCCTCGTTCGCCGCGTTGTAGATCGCCGGTCGGCAGCGCCCGGCCTCCCCTGCGGCCTTGGCCAGCGCGACCGCCGGGAACGCCTCGTCGTCGAGCGGGGCGAACTCCCAGGTGTGCGAGGCCGTCCAGTCGACGGCGGTGGCCGCCCCGGGCACCCGGTCCGGCCAGCCGATGCCCAGTGCGATGGGCAGCCGCATATCCGGCGGGCTGGCCTGGGCGATCGTCGACCCGTCGACGAACTCGACCATCGAGTGGATCACCGACTGTGGGTGCACCATGACCGCGATGTCGGCGTACGGCACGTCGAACAGTTCGTGCGCCTCGATCACCTCAAGCGCCTTGTTGACCATGGTCGCCGAGTTGATCGTGACGACCGGGCCCATGTTCCAGGTGGGGTGCGCCAGCGCCTGCTGGGGCGTGACCTGCGTCAACTCGTCGCGCCGCCGACCCCGGAACGGGCCGCCGCTGGCCGTGACGATCAGCCGGCGCACCTCGCCGCGCGTTCCGCTGCGCAGGCACTGGGCCAGCGCCGAGTGCTCCGAGTCGACCGGGACGATCTGCCCCGGCCGCGTCACCGCGGCCTTGACCAACGGGCCGCCGGCCACGAGCGACTCCTTGTTGGCCAACGCGAGAGTACGACCACCACGCAGCGCGGCCAGCGTAGGAGCGAGGCCCAGCGAGCCGACCACCCCGTTGAGCACGATCTCGCACGGCCACTGGGCCAGCTCGGTCATCGCGTCCGGACCGGCCACGATCTTGGGAAGCTTGAAGTCTCCGGTGGCCCACCCGCGCCGGCTCGCCTCGGCGTAGAACGCGAGCTGGAGGTCCTGCGCGGCGGACGCCTTCGCGACCCCGACCGCCTCGACGCCCAACTCGAGGGCCTGCGCGGCGAGCAGCTCGACGTTGCCGCCGCCCGCGCCCACGGCGACCACCCGGAACCGGTCCGGGTTGCGCCGGACGATGTCGATGGCCTGCGTGCCGATCGAACCGGTGGACCCGAGCAGGACGAGGTCGCGGGGGGAAGTCACCCGCCTATTCTTCCCCACCCCCGCTGTACGCCCGCTGGGAGCCTCAGCCCTCCCGCCCACCTGCGGCTCTTCCGCCGCGCGCCCCGGGCGATTGATCAACTCCAGGTCGCCGACATGGGGGTATCCCCGGCACTCGTACACCGCCACATCGCCGAAACGGGGTCGATCAAGCCTTGCCACCTGCGGCCGAGTTGGCGCTGGTCATGTCCGAGGACGGACCCTCCTCGTCGAGCAGTTCAGCCGGGTCGATGGCAAACTCGAACGGCTCCCGCATAGCGAAGACGGTTCCGGCCACCGCCGCGACCAGCGGCCGGTACTCCCCACTGACCAACTCGAACAGGGCAATGGTCGGCACACGGTTACGCATGTCCACACGGAGGAAGAACGGCACCCCGGCATCGGCGTACTCCTGGGGCCTGTCAATCACGCCCACACTCCGGCTGCCCGACGCCACGATCTCCCCCAACAGAACGACCTGGCCGACGTTCATCGCTGCTCGCCCGCCGCCGGGAACACGCAGCACGGCGATATCCGGAATGAACAGGTCGTCGCCTGAGACGACATTCACCTCCTGATAGAGCCACAGTCTCGCCTTGCGCGCCGCCTGCTTCAGCGGGTAGCCGAGTTCCCTCTGAGCCGTCCGACGGTCAAGGCCGGAAACCGGCGTAACGACGATGCACCCGCGCAGCACCTCCACCCTTGGACCGCTGTTCTCGGGCAGAAGGTCGAGCGCGGCGCTCGCCGTCCACGCATCGCTGCGGCGGCTTAACACGTCGAAGGACTTCGGGGGCACGGCGTGACACTGCCAGGGCCCATCTCCAGACCGACGGACCAGAGGTCCGGCGTTCCCCAGGCCACGGCTGCTCGGGAGAGCTCTGTCAGACCGCAGGCTGGTGCTGGAAGAAAGCCGGCACCGGAGCCCGGCTCGGCTGCGTCAGGGCTGGTTGTTCAACTGTCCCGCCCGGGTAGCCCCAACGAAGGCGGCCCAGACCGAGGGGGTGAAGATCAGCTCCGGGCCCTGCCGGTCCTTGCTGTCGCGTACCCCGACCGCGTCGACGAACCCCGCCACCTCGACGCAGTTGCCCTCGCCGCCGGACCGGGACGACTTGCGCCAAACTCCGTCACGCACCATCGGTCATCTCCTTCGCTATCGCCGCCATCAGCTCACGGGACTCGTCGGCGCTCAGCGTCCGCTCGCCGAGAGAGCGCCACGCGTCTTCGTAGATCTCGATCTCGTGGGTCTTGTCAAGGTAGACCGCGCCGCACGGACCGTCCATGTAGATCGTCGTCGGCTCCGGCTCGCGCACCTCGGACGGGAAGTCGAGCATCGTGAACGTGCCGGCCTGCGCCCAGCGCACCAGCCCCGCATCGAGTGGCAACACCCGGAGGCCGATGTTGTGCTGCCGCGACGACACCACCAGCGACTCCAGTTGCCGGGCCATCGCCGCACCATCGCGCAGCGGGCGGCGCAGCACCGCCTCGCTCAGGATGACGTCGAGGCGCGGAGCGCGAGGTATCGCCCGAGCCAGCAGGCGTTGGCGGCGAAGCCGCACCTCGACCTTCGCCTGACGTTGCTGCTCACCCATCTGCGGGTGGTCGGTGGTGATCACCTCGGTCATGTACTCGACCGTCTGCAACAGGCCGGGGACGAGGTTCGCCTCGTAGTGGCGGATGCGGGTGGCGGCGGCTTCCAGGCCGACGTACAGCTTGAACCAGTCCTTGATCGCTTCGCCGTAGCTGTGCCACCAGCCGTGCGCCTTGGTCTCCCGGGCCAGCGCCCGCATCGTCTCGATCGTCTCCGGGGACGCGCCGTAGACCCGGCACATGGCCGCCACGTCGTTCGGGTGCATGGGGACCTGGCCGGTTTCGTATCGCCAGATCCGAGGTGCCGACCATTCCAATTCCTTGGCCGCCGCGGTAACCGTCACATACGCGTTTTCGCGAAGCTCTCTCAGATATCTGCCGAGTTGCCTCCGTGGGACTGTACTGCCGGAGTCGTCCACGTCATCTCCCTGGCTGTCGTCGCGTAAGACACCTCGTCCCTTGGTCCGCATTCTGCCGCGAAAGATTGCGCTAGACCAGCCTCACAATGACTCTCGTTGATGACCGACCAAAAGCGAGCATCGACCGAAGGAGGACCATGGACTCGGTTGGCGAAATCAGCGATGACCTGCCGCTGCCGCCGTACGTGACCAAAGAGGACGTCGTGTTCGCGCTGAGGGCCGTCGTCGTGCACGCTGCCGAGCAACGACCCGACGGCGAGCGTTGCCGCAAAGACGAGGCTCCGCACCCCTGCCGGCTGCACCGCTGGGGTCGTCGCGTTCTCAAGCTGCGCGGCCTGACCGACGGGGAGGTCCAGACGCTCATTGCTGGAGGGACGGTGGCACTGCGATGAGCTGCGCGACCGGGGACCGCCTGCCGCCATCGTGGCCCGACGGCACCGCACAGTCGGCGGTCGTGCTGACCGCAGCACGGTGGATCATCCATCTGCCGACCACGCTGACCAGCCTCGAAGAGGTCACGACCCTGGCCGTGGCCCTGTGCGACTCGCTCGGTCACCTCACCGTCATCGACTTCGGCGAGACCACGCTCAGCGAGGAAGATGCGCAGTTCCTGCGTACCCGAGTGTTTTGTGACGCCAGGATCGACGGCGCGGGCCGCTGCCAGCGAAGCGACGACCACGACGGACCCTGCGGGACCGTGCCCGACGCTGATCGACTCCACGTCGCCGACATGGGGGTGTCCCCGGCAGTCGGACACCCCCACATCGGCGAAACGGTGTCGATCACGCGGCCGTGACCCGGCAAATGGGGCGTGCTCCCCCGGTGCCGGGGCACCGAGGGAGCACGGGTCAGGCGAGCACCAGGATCAGCCGCCGTTGATGACGAACTGCGAGCCCGGCTGGATGACGATGTTGCCGTCGGCCGAGTTCGTGATGGTCACATTCGTCAGGTTGGCGTTACCACGGGCACCGCTCATCGCGAGGATGCCGGCACCGTTGTTGGACTTGTCGATCCGCACATTGGTGATCGCGACGTTCGGCATGTTGCCGCCGCCGTTCTTGAACTGGATGCCGTCGTACGTCGAGTCGTAGATGTCGGTGTCCCGGATCGTGACCCCGGTGATGTCCCTGGTGGCGGGGAAGATCGTGATGGCACCGAACTCCTGATCCTCGTTCCAGAAGACGCCACCGGCCCGGTACAGCCCGTTGTTGGCGATCAACGTCGTCCCGGAGAAGGGCAGCGGGTCGTGGTCGGTCGCCAGCATGATGCCCGGGTAGTTCATGGTGTCGTAGATCAGGTTGTTCTCGATCGAGTTGTCGTAGCCGCCGTAGATGGCGACGCCGTTCGCCCGCCAGGGCAACTGGATGGTGTTGTTGACGAAGTGGTTGTCGTGGGCGATGTCGACGTTGCGGTCCTTGACGTACGGGTTGGCCCAGACGGCGAGCGCGTCGTCTCCGGTGGTGCGGAAGGACGAGTTGAACACCCGCGAGTTGCGCGTGCCGTTGCTGAAGTTGATGCCGTCGGCGTACGTGTTGCGGATCCGCATGCCACTGAACTCCAGCCCGTCGGCCGGCCCCCAGAGGTCGGGGATGTTGTCGTAGTCGCGGCCCACCCAGACGCCCACATTGGCGTGCTCGATCCAGACGTTGCTGATCCGGGTGCCGGCGCCGAAGCGACCGTTCAGACCCACGCCGCCCTCGGCGTTGCCGTCACCACCACGGATCCGGCCCGAGCCGAAGATGGCGATGTCGGAGATCTGGGTGTTCTTGTCGATGTCGAAGCCGAAGTTGCCCTCGTGCGGGTGGTTGATGCCGCCCACCACGTTCTGCGGCTCGGTCAGCGTGTAGAGCTGCGAATGCCACATGCCGGCGCCCCGGATGGTGACGTTGCTGATGCCGACCTGGTTGTGCGTACCCCGGTTCAGCGGGTCGTCGGTCAGGATCTTCTGCTCCTGCCGCCACTGCCCGGCGGGGATCCAGACGCAGCTGATCACGCCGTTCTGGTCGTCGGTCACCGCACGTTGGATGGCAGCGGTGTCGTCGAGGCCGTCGTTCGGGACCGCACCGTACGAGGTGATCGAGGTGCAGCCCGCCGGTTGGCTCGCCGCCGGTGCCACCTGCTCCAGGTCGATCATGTCGATGACGTAGAACGAGGCCGAGTCGCCGGAGTCGCGCTGCAACTTGAACCGGGTGCCGGCCGGGTACGACTGCGCCAGCAGCGCGCTCGACTCGTCGAACAGCCGCCGAGCGTCGGCCTGTGGGGTGTTGGTCAGCGCCTCCGGCCCGTCGGTGTTGCCGTAGAGCCAGCTGTGCCGCGACGACAGGGTCAGCTTCCGGGAGAAGACGTCGTTGACGTAGAGGCTGATGGTCGCCTCGATGCCGCCACCACCAGGCGCGTCCGGGATGGAGTTTCGCACCACGATCGAGTTGGCCTGGTTGGCTGACGTGAACTCGACGAACTGGCCGGTGCTGTTGAGCCGTACCGATTTGCGGCCCGAGGACTCGGTGGCGAAGTTGGTGTGGCCGAAGGTGCGCAGCGCATCGGGCTCCAGCAGCGTGCCCTGGTAGCGGGCGGCCTCGGCCTCGTAGGAGACGTACGGGACCGCCGCGCCACGCCCGACCACGATCGACTGGCTGAACGCGTTGTTGGTCTCGTTGGTCTCGCTGACCGCGTTGGTGGCGTCGGCGGTCGCCGTGATGGTGGCTCCGCCGCTGGTGGCGGTCCAGCTGCCGGTGACGGCCACGTTGACCGTCGCGCCGGCCGCGATCGAGGCGGTGTTGGTGTTGAGCGTGGTGCTGCCCACCACCAGCCGGGTGATCGTGGTGGCACCGGTCGCGGTGGTGCCACGGTTGCGGACCGCCACGGTGAAGGTGACGGACGCCCCGACGGCCGGGTTCGGCGGGTTGGAGGTGATGCCGAGGACCTGAAGGTCAGGCCCGGGAGCCTGCACGACCACCAGCGGGGCGGCAGCGGTGAAGCTGTTGTTGCCGTTGTTCTGCTCGACGATCGTGTTCGTCGGGTCCACCACCGCTGAGACGGCGTAGCTGCCCATCGGTCGCGTACCGGCGTTGAACGACACGGTGGTCGAGGCGCCCGCGCTGAGCGCGCCCACCGTGGCGCTGCCGACGACCGCGCCGGCCAGGCTGAAGTTCACAGTGGTCGCACCGGCGGCGGCGGACCCGATGTTCTGCACCACGGCCGAGAGGGTGACCGGGGAGACCTCGCTGGGCGACGTGGGCGACCAGGTTACCGAGCCTATGACCAGGTCCGGGTTGGGTGCCGGCGTCCCGCAGACCTCAAGCTCGGCCACCTGGCCGGACGGGGCACCGGTGTTGCCGGTGAACCGCAACTGCACGTCCGCGGTGGTCGCGCTGACCGGGATGCTCACCACGTTGGTGCCCTGGTTGAACTGGTAGGTCGCCGCTGACACCAGGTTGGTGTACGTGGACGAGGCCTGGTCGCGGCCGAGGATCTGGATGGTCTGGGTACGCGTGCCCCAGGCCAGGTCCGGGTTGAGCTTGACGGTGACGCCGGAGATGGAGTGGTTGGCACCAAGCGCCACGGTCAGGTTCTGCGGGTAGCTCGCCGCGCCTTCCCAGTAGGTGGTGAGCTGCCCGTCGTTCGCCTTGTCGGGGGTGAAGCTGAAGGTGGAGCCGGTCGCCGTCATGCTCTTGCCCTGCGCGACGTTGGTGCAGGCGGGCGGATTGCTGCCGGTCCGGGTGACGGTGTTGCTGTTGCCGGACAGGTTGCCCGCACCGTCGCGGGCGCGGACGTAGTACGACACGGTTGCCGTCGCCGGCTGGGTGTCCTGGTAGGTGAGGACGGTGCCCAGGGTCGCGATCAGGCTGCCGCCGCGGTAGACGTTGTAGCCGGCGAGACCGCTGCCACCGGAGTCGGTGGAGGCGCCCCAGCTGAGCGTGATCGTGCTGCCCGACGTGCTGTGCGACAGCGTCCCCGGGACGCTCGGCGCGGTGGTGTCGGGGGTGGTGCCGCCGCTGCCGTACACCTCCAGCTCAGAGAACTGGCCGGCCGGCCAGCTGCTGTTGGCGGTGACGTTGATCCGCACGTAGCGGGTTGCGGTCTGACTGAAGTTGATCGTGACGGTGCTGCCGCTCGCCGGGTTGAAGGTGTAGGTCTGCGACCCGACGAGGTCGGTGAACGACGAACCGTTGGCGCTGCCCTGCACGCTCAACGTCTGCGTACGGGTCCCCCAACCGGCGGTCGGCAGCTTCAGCACAACCTGGTTGACGTTCTGCGATGAGCCAAGATCGACCTGCACCCACTCGGGGAACGAGTTGTTGACGCTCTCCCAGTAGCTGCCCGCGTTGCCGTCGACGACCTTCGACGAGTCGTAGACGTCGGCGTGGCCACTCTCCTGGGTGGGACGACCCAGTGCGAGGTTGGTGGCCGCCGGGGCGAAGCCGCTGCTCGGCGCGGCTGCCGCGCCGTCGGGGCGGGCGGCGCCGGCCGGGTTCGCGAGGGCGGTGACCCCTGCCGTGGCGAACAGCGTGGCCGCGGCTGTCGCCGCCACCGTCCTGAACAGATTCCTTCGTCTCATCACAGTCCTGTCGTTGGGGGACGGTTGCCGCAGGCGGCTGGACCAGGGGTGTGAGCTGAATCTTCCGGTCACGTGCACGAAAACCTGCACGTCTTTGTCGAAATCTTGCGCGACTTTGACCAAAGGTTACTGACGTGCTACGGGAGCGTCAACACTTCGACCGACTTGACTATTGATGGCCATCCTTGCGCCGGGGATGCCCGGCGGGGCCCGTCGTCATGTGCGCGCGCGGCGAGGTCCAGCCGCGGCTCTGAGCCATATACCTCAGAGTCATAAATATGACCCTGAGGTATACGGCTCCTCGGGGCACAGGGCGTCTCGCGCGGAGCGGCCGAGTGCCTGGACGTTCAACCTGCGGGTGCCGGCGCCGCCAGGACGAAGGTCTCCAACTCCTCGCCGCCGTACCAGTCGGTGCGCAGGCCCACGTGGGCCATGCCGAGCCGCCGACAGACCGCCATCGACGGCTCGTTGCCCGGCGACACGAGCGCGTAGACCTCCGGTGTGCCGGTGGCGAACTCCCGCGCGAGGAGCGCACGGGCCGCCTCGGTGGCGTAGCCGTGACCCCACGAATCCGGGTGCAGGTGCCAGCCCGTCTCGATGTCCTCGGTGAGCTGCGTTTCCGGCGTTCCTGGCAGCGGCTTGAGCAACACCGTGCCCGCCACCAGGCCGGTCTCGCGTACCTCGATCGCCCAGGTGCCGTACCGGCCGCCGTCGGCGGCGTGCCGGTCCTGCCAGAAACGCAGCCGTTCGACGGCCTGGGCCGGGTCGGTCATCGGCAGGCCCGGAGACACGGCCAGCCAGCGGGTGATGTCGGGGCGGGAGTAGATGTCGTAGATCCGGGCCAGGTCGGCCGGATCGTCGGTCCAGTCGCGCAGGATCAGGCGTTCGGTGGTGAGAACAGTCATGACCGGCGATCTTAGGGAGTGACGGCTCCGACGATGGGGAAAGAGACCTCGGTGGGCAACGGATGGCAGCGGGCGAAGCGGCTCACCAGCGCCGCGTTCCGCCCGGTACGCGGCCGGGACCTGTCACTGCACGCCGCCGCGATCACCTTCTACGGCGCGATCGCGGTCGTGCCGGTCGCGCTGCTGGCGATCTGGCTCACCTCGCTGCTGGCCGGGGCCGACCGGGTACGCCGACTCACCTCGTACGCCGTGGAAGCTCTGCCCACCGCGATCGGCGCGCCCCGGGCGGTGGATGCGCTGGTCAACGCCGGGGTGGAGTTGACCCCGCTGCTGGCGCTGGCCTCACTGCTGCCCGCGTCGCTCTACGGCGAAGGGCTGCGCCGAGCGTTCGTCTCGGTTGCCGCGCCCCGCTCCGACGAACATCTGGTCGGCTGGCGAGGCCGACTACTGCTGCTGCCGCTGCTCGCGCCGGCCCCCGCGCTGCTGCTGTCGATCCTGCTGGCGCTGCCGCTCACCACCCGTCTCGTGCGCCAGGGCGGCTGGCTCGGCACCCTGGGTGTGGTGCTGTCGTTCCTGGCGGTCTGGCTGGTGCTCACGCCGGTGCTGGTGTGGGTGTTCCGGGTGGTCGGGCGGGCCTCGCCGGACTGGCTCTCCACGCTCGCCATCGGGTCGTTCACCGCGGCGAACCTGTCCGGCTTCCTGCACGGCTTCGTGCTCTTCGCCTCGCTTCCGCTGGACCTTGGCGTGCCGTTCGGTGGCTTCGACGAGATCGGCGCAGGCGTGGCCGTGCTCCTCTGGCTCTACGTGTTCCACGTGATCGTCCTGGCCGGCTACTCCGCCACCCTCGCCCTCTCCCGCTGGCGGGCCCAGGCGAGTTGATCAAGAGGTTTGCGTCAGCAGATGGCGTCCGGGTGACGCGAACCTCTTGATCACCGAGGGCCTGGCGGTGGGGCGGACTAGGCTGCGGCGGCATGAGCAGTGAGATTCCGACCCGCGCCGACGTCGTGATCGTCGGTGCCGGGCACAACGGTCTGGTCTCCGCAGTCCTCCTGGCCCGCGCCGGCCTGGACGTCCTGGTGCTGGAGGCCGCCGACGTGATCGGCGGCGCCACCCGCACCGAGAACCCGTTCCCGAAGGTGCCGGGCCTGCGTCACTCCACCGGCTCGTACCTGCTCGGGCTCATGCCACCGGAGCTACTCGCCACACTCGACGTGCAGATCCCGGTGCTGCGCCGCGACCCGCACTACTTCCTCCCCACGTCCGGCGGCCTCGGCTCGCCGTACCTGCTCAACGGCCGCGACACCGCCGCCACCCGGGCGCAGCTCGCCGAGTTCTTCTCCCCCGCCGACGTGGCCGCCGACGACGCCATGCAGGCCGAGTTGGCCGCGCTGCGCGAAGATCTCGCCCCGGCCTGGCTGGCGGAGCCGCTGAGCGTCCAGGAGACCGCCGAGCGGCACGTGCGCCCCGCGCTGCGGCAGGTCTTCGTCGACCTCGTCCGGGGCTCCGTCGCCGACTATCTGGCCCGGTTCGAGTTCCGCTCCGAGCTGCTGGTCAGCATGTACGCGGTCACCGACGGCCTGTCCGGGCTCAACGCCGGCCCGGACGACCCCGGCACGGGCCATAACTTTCTGGTGCACAACATGTGCCGGCTGCCCGGCTCAGGCGGCACCTGGATGATCGCCGAGGGCGGGATGGGCACGGTCTCGCGCACGTTCGCGGAGGCCGCCCGAGCCGCCGGGGCAACCATCCGCACCGGTACGCCGGTGAGTGCGGTGACCCTGGACGGCGGCGCGGCCAGCGGAGTGATGCTGGCCGATGGCCGACAGGTCGCCGCCCGGGTGGTGCTCGGCGCGTGCGACCCGTACCGGCTGATCGACCTGTTGCCCGACGGCGCGCTTCCGGCGCCACTCGGCGAACGGATGGCGGCGGTCCGCCGGCCCGGCACCACCCTCAAACTCAACCTGGCGCTCACCGGGCTGCCACAGTTCGCCTGCCTACCGGCCGGCACGCCCAGCCCGTTCGGCTCGACCATCCACCTGCTGCCCGGCTCCGCATCGCTTGTCGGCGGGGACACCACCTCGCCGATGACGGCGCTGCGCGCAATGTGGGCGGACGTGCAGGCCGGGCGGCTGCCGGCGGAGCCGACCATCGAGTGGTACCTGCACACCACAGTCGACCCGTCGCTCTCCGACGCCGCCGGGCACCACTCGTCGGCGCTCTTCGTCCAGTCGGTCCCCTACGAACTGGCGGGCACCACCTGGGACGCGGCACTGCCCGGCTACGTCGACCGGCTCATCGAGATCGTCGAGCGGTACGCCCCCGGCACCGGCGACCTGATCGCCGACGCGGTGCCGCTGCCCCCACCCGGCATCGAGGAACACTTCGGCATCACCGGCGGGCACATCCACCACGTCGACAACACGGTCTCGTTCACCGACCGGATGCCCTACGCCACCGGAATCGACGGCGTGTACGCCGGCAGCGCCGGCTGCCACCCGGCCGGCAGCGTGATCGGCGCAGCAGGCCACAACGCCGCCCGCAAGATCCTGACGGACCTAGCGCGCTAACCCCCACTCCCACTCCCACTCCCACTCCCACCCCCACCCCCACCCCCACCCCCACTCCCACTCCCGCGATCTTGCACTTTCGGTCGCAGCTTTGGGGCCTATGCCCTTTTTGTCACGACAGAAAGTGCAAGATCGCGCGGGGGTGGGGGTGGGGGTGGGGTGGGGGTGAGGGTGGGGTTAGCTCAGGGCTTCGCCTGCTGGGGCGGGGGTTTCTGCGTCTACGCGGTGGGCGCGCACCTTGTGGCCGACGCTCGTCAGGCAACGGCCGCTGGGCAGGTCGAAGCGCCAACCGTGCAACTGGCAGGTGAGCTGGTCACCCTCGACGATGCCGAAGCGGGTCAGGTCAGCCTTCAGGTGCGGGCAGCGCCGCTGCACCACCCAGTCGCCCAGGGTGATGTCCTCGGCGTCGGTGCTGCGCTCGTGCTCGTCGTACCAGCCCTCGGCGTACTGGAGCCGCTCCTCGGAGAGGCACTTGAAGAACGCGTAGACGAACTCGTTGTACTGGCCGATCCGGGCCGCCGAGAACCGGCAGGACAGGAAGAGCGAGTTGACCCAGTCCACCTCGTCGATGAAGAGCAGGTGCTCGATCAGCGCCCGCTCGGTACGGAACCGGTAGCGCACCTTCTCGTCGGCGTACGGCCGGACCTCCTTGCCGGGGAAGTCCACCACGATCGACTCGACACTCTCGCCGTCATACCCCACCAGATCGAAGCGGACCGGGCCACCCACACCCTTGGCCAGGTAGATCGACTCGTCGAGCAGTGGCTCGATCCGGCTCTTCATCTGGCCGAGCACGTCCACCTCGGGGTGCCGCCAGGACGCCTTCTCCGCCTCGATGACGGGACGCTTGCGCTCCCGCATCTCCTCCAGGTGAGCGACCTTGTTGGCAAAGAACTCGTCGACCGGCACCGGGTGCGTGGTGCTCGCGCCTTCGGTGGTGACCTCGGCGACGCTGCCCGGCAGCAGCACGATGCCGTTGGTGCCGCCGACCTTGGCGTACTCCGACAGGAAGACGGACTGGTCGGGGAAGATGTTGCCCTCGTCGCCGTGGATGTCGTTGAACTGCCACAGCGCGTCGTCGAGGAAGCACGGCGGGCCGGCGATCGGGAAGACGTGGTCGGCCTTCAGGTCGTCGATGTAGCGCCAGGTCCGGTCGAACTGCCGGTCGCGCTTCTGCTTGCCGAACGCGGTCTTCGCCGCCTGCGGCAGCTCGTAGACCATCGGGTACCAGATCGCGCCGGAGAACTGGAGCAGGTGCGCGTGCACGTGCCCCAGCTCGGCGAAAACGCTCAGGTCGGTCGGGCGGGCGTCGTTCTGATTGAGCAGGCGCACCCCGTCGTACTCCACCCAGAGCGAGGAGTCACCGATCGGCCCGTCGGTCGGGCTGGTCAACGCCTGAATCATGATCTTCAGGCCGCCGGGCAGCTCCACCACCTGCTCGTTGGGCGCCTTCAGGAACTTGGTGAAGCCCAGCGCCCGGAACTCGTCCTCCATCTCCGAGGTGGGGAACTCGGGGAGCAGGACGGTCGCGTCCTTGGAGACGAAGTCCCGCAGGTGCTTCGCGTCGAAGTGGTCCCGGTGCAGGTGGGAGACGTACAGGTAGTCGACCTGACCCAGGCTCCCCCAGTCGAGCAGGGAATTGTCCGGGAACGGGAACCACGAGGCGAAGTAGGCCGGATTGACCCACGGGTCGCACAGGATGCTGCCTGCGGCAGTGTCGATCCGCATGCTGGCGTGCCCGGTTCCGGTCACTCGCACCGCACAGTCCCCCTCAAACAGACAATCAGGTGTACGCCAAACGCTACCGGAGTGAGTCTGACCGCCACCCCTCGACGCCGGCAGTGTCGTTCGGCCCAGGTGGGGACAGCAGATCGTCGGGAAACCCCCACCGCACCGCGCCGCGCAGGAGGCGTGCCAGACTAACCAAAGATCCGATCGCGAGGGAAGGACCGACAGTGGCAGGAAGCGAGCCGGTAACGTCGCCAGACCAGCACAAGCCGGGGCAACGGAAGCTCGGGCGGATCGGCGCGGTGCTGTCCGCGCTGGCGCTGGTGGCGATGGTCTGCGGCAACCACGAGGGCAGGGTCGAGGACATCTGGCTGGTCAGCCTGGCCGCGCTGCTGCTGATCATCGTGATCGGCGACGTCGTGCTGCGGCGCAACGGTCTGCGTTCCTGACCCGACCTCCCGCCGGACGACTGGCAGACGTACGCCGAGGGCCCGCCCCCACCCGGGGGACGGGCCCTCGTCCGTATACGCGTCGAGGTCAGCGCCCGAACAGGATGTCCTGCACGTCCTTGAGCGCGGCGTCGACCTCAGCCTCGAAGTAGCCACCGGGCACCAGGCCGAACCGGAGCGTGTCCAGGTCCTTCGGGTCGACCGGCATCGGATTGCGGCGCTGCATGCCACCGAGCAGGGTGTCGAAGAACCGGTCCACCTGGTCGGGGTCGTACCCGCTGCCGAACCGGCGCGCCTGGAAGCTACGGCGGATCTGGTCGACCCGGTAGAGGTCACTGCCGGGCGGCCCCGCCATCGGAGGGCCACCCATCGGCGGACCACCCATCGGCGGGCCGGCGAGGGCGGGCGGACCGGCCATCGGCGGGCCACCGAGGCCCTGCTGCGGCATCGGGGGCGGACCGGCAGGGCCCCGGCGCATGTCGCGCAGGTCCCGCTCCGGCATCCGGATCTCGGCGGTCATGTCGGTGCGGCCGTGCCGCCCGGCCTCGAAGCCGTCGAAGCGCGGCTCCTCCGGCGGGTAGCCACCGGGCGAGCGCTGGTCATCGGGGCCGAACCCGCCGGGCATGCGCTGGTCGTCCGGGCCGAACCCGCCGGGCATGCGCTGGTCGTCCGGGCCGAACCCGCCGGGCGAACGCTGGCCGTCCGGGCCGAACCCACCGGGCATGCGCTGGTCGTCCGGGCCGAACCCACCGGGCATGCGCTGGTCGTCCGGGCCGAACCCACCGGGCATGCGCTGGTCGTCGGGGCCGTAACCAGTGGGACCGGCGGGCAGGCTGCGCGGCGGAAGACCGTGGCCGCCCATCGGGCCGGGACCCATCGGGCCGCCGGGGCCCATCGGGCCGGGACCGGCCGGGCCTCGCGGCGCGTCGTAACCGCCGCGGGGGGCGTCGTATCCACCGGCGAAGGCACCGGTCGGCTCGTCGTAGCGGCCGTAGCGGTCGGCGGGCGGGCCGGCCTGCGCAGGCATCGGCCGGGGCGGCATCGGCTGCGGAACCATGCCCCGGTCATCGCGCATCGGTGGCCCCATGCGGTCCGGTGGGCCCATCCGGTCACCCATCCGAGGGTCGCCGCCGCGCCCGGCGCTGGTGCGCTCCTCAAGCTCGGCCAGCTGCCGCTCGACCCGGTCCAGGTGAAGGTCGACCTGCCACTCGTCGTAGCCGTTGAAGCGAACCCGGAAGACGACGTCGTGGACCTCCTGCGAGGCCACCGGCGCGCCGACCTGTCGGCCGTCGAGCGTCGCCTCGACCCGGTCGAGGAAGGCATCCACCTCGTCGACCTTGTATCCCCGGCGGAGCGCCTTGCGCCGGAAACGCTGACCCTGACTCGCCACTATGTCTCCTGGTCTCGTTCGCCACGCCCGGTCACGCCGGTGCTTCTCCGGCGCGGTCGGTGAAGGTGTCGTTGTCCTCAGCGGCGGCGAGCTGACCACACGCGCCGTCGATCTCGCGACCTCGGGTGTCCCGAACGGTGGTGGACACCCCGGCCTCGCGCAACCGCCGAACGAACTCCCGCTCAACCGGCTTCGGGCTCGCGTCCCAGCGGCTGCCCGGCGTCGGATTGAGCGGGATGAGGTTCACGTGGGCCAGTTTGCCGGCCAGCAGCCGCCCGAGCAGGTCGGCTCGCCACGGCTGGTCGTTCACGTCCTTGATCATCGCGTACTCGATCGACACGCGACGGCCCGTCCGGGCGGCGTAGTCCCACGCTGCGTCCAGCACCTCAGCAACCTTCCAGCGCTGGTTTACCGGCACGAGTTCGTCGCGCAGATCATCATCGGGGGCGTGCAACGACAGCGCAAGGGTCACTGAGAGGTCTTCGCTGGCCAGTCGGCGGATGGCCGGAACCAGGCCGACCGTGGAAACGGTGATGTGCCGCTGCGACAGGCCGAGCCCCTCCGGAGCTGGGCTGACCAGGCGGCGGATGGCCGCGATGACCCGGGAGTAGTTGGCCAGCGGCTCACCCATGCCCATGAACACGACGTGTGACAACCGCGGCGGGGAGCCGGCGACCGCGCCGGAGGCCGCCACGCCGGCCAGATACACCGCCTGGTCGACGATCTCGGCGGTGGACAGGTTGCGGGTCAGCCCGGCCTGGCCGGTCGCGCAGAACGGGCAGGCCATGCCACAGCCCGCCTGGCTGGAGATGCAGACGGTCACCCGGTCCGGATAGCCCATCAGCACGCTCTCCACAAGCGCACCGTCGTGCAGCCGCCACAGCGCCTTGCGGGTCGCGCCGTCGTCACACGCCAGCTCACGCACTGCGGTGAGCAGGTTGGGCAGCAGCTGATCGGCCAGCCGTTCCCGGGTTGCCGCGGGCAGGTCGGTCATGGCCTGCGGGTCGCGTACGAGCCGCCCGAAATAGTGGTTGGAGACCTGCTTGGCGCGGAACGCCGGCTCCCCCAACTCGGTGACCAGCGCCTGGCGGCCGGCCAGGTCCAGGTCGGCAAGGTGCTTCGGCGGCATGGACGCACGGCGCGCGGCGGGGGCGTCCGAGAGGGCGGGAATCAACGGCAGGCTCGTCATGGCTGGTCCAGTGTGTCACGCCCTCGGCGGCAACTGCCGATCCGGAGGTGCCGAACGGGCCCTGACCGTTGAAGCCGGATGACCGGGACGCCGTGATTCATGCCTCAGTTCACCACCGGCACGAAGATCGCCAGCAGCAGGTAGGCGGTCGGCACCGCGAACAGGATGGAGTCCAGTCGGTCCATCAGACCGCCGTGGCCGGGCAGCAGGTTGCTCATGTCCTTCACGCCAAGATCCCGCTTGATCATCGACTCGGCCAGGTCGCCGAGGACCGCCGCGCAGGAGACAGCCACCCCGAACAGGGCACCCCACCACGGGGCCACGTCGAGCATCAGCCACAGCAGCAGTGCGCTACCCAGGGCCGCGGCGGTGACCGAGCCGGCGAAACCCTCCCAGGACTTCTTCGGGCTGATCGACGGCGCCATCGGGTGGCGACCGAAGGAGACGCCGGCCGCGTACCCGCCGGTGTCGGAGAGGACCACCGCGATCAGCGTGGCCAGGACGCGCCGTGGGCCGTCGTCGGGTGCCGCCGCCAGCAGGGCCGCGAAACCGCCGAGGAACGGCACGTAGACGGTGATCAGGGTGGCCGCGGTGAGATCCCGCTGGAAGCCGGCCGGACCGTCGCCCAGCCTCCAGATCATGGTGCCCAGCACGGTGACCAGCAGCCCCAGGCTGAGCGCGTCCGGGCCGGCGAACCAGGCCAGACCCACTGTCAGCACACCACCAGCGAGCAGCGGCACGAGTGGCGGATGGGCGCCGCTGCGCCGGACCGCCCGGGCCATCTCCCAAATGCCGATGCCGATGGCGGCGGCGATCACCGGCAGGAACGCCAACGGGAAGAAGGTCAGCGGCACCACGATCAGCGCGCCGAGGCCGAGCCCAACCCCGATCGCCGCCGGAAGATTGCGGCCGGCCCGCCCGTTGCCCACCTGCTGGGTAGCCGGTCGGTCGGCGCTGGCCCGGCGTCGGCCCTTCGGCCGTCGACCGGTCGGCGCGGGAGCCTCGTCCGGTGCCACCTCGGCCCGTACGGGCGCGAGTTGCTCGGTCGGATACCCCGGGTCGTCGAAGTGGGCAGGAGTGCCCTGCTCCGGGTGCTCCGGGCCGTCGAAGCTCCTCGGCCCGTCAAAGTGCTCCCGGTCCGGGCCGTCGAAGCTCCTCGGCCCGTCAAAGTGCCCCCGGTCCGGGCCGTCGAAGCTCCTCGGCCCGTCGTCAGCAGCGGGCAGGCGGTCGAGGTAACGGCCCCCGCGACCCCGGTCGTCGTACCGGTCGGGCTGGTTCCGGTCGTCCTCGTACCGGTCGCGGTCGTCGAAACGATCGCGCCGGTCGCGGTCGTCGAAACGGTCCCGGTCGTCCGGGCGGACCGCGCGACCACGATCGTCGTACGGGTCCGTCGGTTGCGGGTCGGCATGCGGCCGGGTGTGCGGGTCGGCGTACAGCTCAGGGCCGGCGGCTGGGCGGCGGCTCCACTGGCCGGCGTCCAGGTCCTGGTCGGGCCAGGGCAACGCCACTGGGTGCTCCGGACGGTCCCAGTTGCGGGGCTCACTGCCGTAGGGGTCGGGGTGGGACATCACGCACCGCGACGCGGCACGAGAACCACCACATGACGCAAGACCACAAGCATCCCCTACACGCGCGATGTTCCTCCGATTGACCGCCCCGACGGTCGGTCGATTCCCGGTGTTCACCGCCCGGTGGCCGGGAATCCTGCAGAGCCTACTGCACCGGCTGCACCGCCATTGCGGACGAGGCCTGGCGACGGACGTCGCCCCGGCCACTCAGATGCTGAGCCGGCCGCACCAGACAAGGTCCGCTCAGCGCGGGATGGCCTTTTCCCGGATCACTGGGCCGCTGCACCCGGGCGCTTTTCGCTGCGCGACCCGTACAGCGGCGAGCAGTTTGGCAGAGAGCACCAGGACCGTCCGGATCCCCTGCTGGCGTACGGCACGAGGCCCGCCCCCCGCGTGGGGGTCGGGCCTCGGAGCACCTCACCCGCTCAGCGGGCAGACGATCACACCTCGAGCAGTTCGGTTTCCTTGTGCTTGACCAGGTCGTCGATGTTGGCCACGTAGCGCTGGGTCAGGTCGTCGAGTTCCTTCTCGGCGCGGCGACCGTCGTCCTCGCCGGCCTCGCCGTCCTTGACGATCCGGTCCAGCTCCTCCTTGCCACGGCGGCGGACGTTGCGGATCGCCACCTTGGCCTCCTCGCCCTTGTTCTTGGCCACCTTGATCATGTCGCGGCGGCGCTCCTCGGTCATCTGCGGGAGCAGGATGCGCAACTGGTTGCCCTCGTTGTTCGGGTTCACCCCGAGGTCCGAGTCGCGGATCGCCTTCTCCATCGCATTGATCTGCGAGTTGTCGTACGGCTTGATGATGGCCATCCGCGGCTCGGGCACCGCGATGGACGCCATCTGGGTCAGCGGCGTGGGCGTGCCGTAGTAGTCGATGATGACCTTGGAGAACATGGCGGCGTTGGCGCGACCGGTACGGATGGCGCCGAACTCTTCCTTGGCGTGCTCAACCGCACGGTCCATCTTTTCCTCGGCCTCGAGGAGGGTGTCGTCGATCACCGGTCTCCTCGCCTCCTTCTGTGCTCGTCGTGGGCTCTGCTGAAAGTCGTCAGACCGCCGCTGCCGTCGCCGTCGGCGAGACTCAGGCGGTGATCAGGGTGCCGATCTTGTCGCCACCGACCGCGCGGATGATGGTGTCGTCACCCTGCGCACCGAAGACCAGCATCGGCAGGCCGTTCTCCATGCAGAGGCTGAACGCCGCAGCGTCCGCCACCCGCAGGTTGCGGCGGAGCACCTCGGAGAAGGTGATCGAGTCGAGCTTGCTGGCGGTGGGGTCGATCCGGGGGTCGGCGGTGTAGACGCCGTCCACGCCGTTCTTGCTCATCAGCACCACGTCGGCCCGGATCTCCAGAGCCCGCTGAGCGGCCACCGTGTCGGTGGAGAAATACGGCATCCCCGCGCCTGCGCCGAAGATGACCACACGGCCCTTCTCCAGGTGCCGGATCGCCCGCAGCGGAATGTACGGCTCGGCGACCTGGGCCATGGTGATGGCGCTCTGCACCCGGGTCTCGATGCCTTCCTTCTCCAGGAAGTCCTGCAGCGCGAGGCAGTTCATCACGGTGCCGAGCATGCCCATGTAGTCGGCACGGGCCCGGTCCATCCCGCGCTTCTGCAGCTCCGCGCCGCGGAAGAAGTTGCCGCCCCCGACCACCACGGAGACCTGCACGCCGCGGCGGACCACGGTGGCGATCTGCCGGGCGATGGCCTGGACGACGTCCGGGTCGACACCGATCGCGCCGCCGCCGAACACCTCACCGGAGAGCTTCAGCACCACCCGGCGGGCACGCCCCGGCGGCGGTGCCGTCGGATCGTCCACCGCCAGCGTTCGGTCACTCACAACCTGCGTCATCCGCCCCGCCCTTCCCCACGCGCACGCCCCGTGCGGCGCGTACCGCGAACCTGCCGCTGCCGACCCTATGTGACGAGGAGGCCGCGGTGCCTGTCACGTACACCGGCGGCCTCCTCGTTGACGTCTCCTGCCCACGGGCGCTCGCGGCGCCCGGTGGCGGCTCAGGCCTGGCCGACCTCGAACCGCACGAAGCGGGTGACCTCGATGCCAGCCTCAGCCAGCGCCTGCTTCACGGACTTCTTGTTGTCGGAGACGGACGCCTGCTCGATCAGGACGTAGTCCTTGAAGAAGGAGTTCACCCGCCCCTCGATGATCTTCGGCAGGGCCGCCTCGGGCTTGTTCTCCTCGCGGGCGGTCTGCTCGGCGATGCGCCGCTCGGACTCGACGACCTCAGCCGGAACCTCGTCCCGGGTGAGGTACTTCGGCCGCATCGCGGCGATCTGCATAGCCACACCACGGGCGTCGGCGTCGCCCGCCTCGTCGGTCTTGCCGGTGTACGACACCAGCACACCAACGGCCGGCGGCAGGTCCTGAGCCTTGCGGTGCAGGTAGACGGCAGTGGTGCCCTCAACCCGGGCGAACCGGTTGAGCACCAGCTTCTCGCCGATCTTGGCGGACTGCTCCTGGATCAGGTCCGCGACGACCTTGCCGTCGAGCTCGGTGGCGAGCAGCTCCTCGGCGGAGTTCACGCCGGCGCGCTCGCCGTGCTCGACCAGCTGCTGGCCCAGCGCGATGAACGACTCGGTCTTGGCGACGAAGTCGGTCTCGCAGTTGAGCTCGAGCAGTGCCTTGCCGGAGTGGGCGACCAGGCCGTTGGCGGCCGTACGGCCGGCCCGCTTGCCGACGTCCTTGGCGCCCTTGACGCGCAGGATCTCGATGGCCTTGTCGAAGTCGCCCTCGGCCTCGGTCAGCGCCTTCTTGCTGTCCATCATGCCGGCGCCGGTGAGGTCGCGGAGCTTCTTGACGTCCGCGGCGGTGATTTGGGACATGGCTCTCTCTTCGATGTTGAGACGGCGTGTGGATGGTCAGAGGTGCCGGTTACCCGGATCCGGGCGGATTGTGCCCGGCGTACCGTCGCTGCCCCCCGGTTTCCGAAAACGGACGGTGGGGCAGCGACGGTGCGATCACTCCGCGGTAGCGGCCGCCGGCTGCTCGGTGGCGGCCTGCGCCGGCTGCTCGGTGGCGGCGGCGGCGGGCTGCTCGGCGGCGGCGGGCTGCTCGGCCGGGGCGGCCGACTCGTCAGCCTTCTTCGGCTCGAGCAGCTCGCGCTCCCACTCGGTCAGCGGCTCGTCGCTCGCGACACCCTCGGGCTTCTCGTCGTTGCCCCGGCGACGGCCGGAACGCGCGATCAGACCATCCGCCACGGCAGCGGCGACGACCTTGGTCAGCAGCTCGGCCGAACGGATCGCGTCGTCGTTGCCCGGGATCGGGAAGTCGACCTCGTCCGGGTCACAGTTGGTGTCCAGGACCGCGATCACCGGGATGCCCAGCTTGCGGGCCTCGTCGACGGCGATGTGCTCCTTCTTGGTGTCGACGATCCAGACCGCGGCCGGAAGCTTCTGCATGTCCCGCAGACCACCGAGGGTGCGGGTCAGCTTGATCTTCTCGCGGGAGAGCTGCAGGGTCTCCTTCTTGGTGTAACCGGCGGCGGTGCCGCTGAGGTCGCCCAGGCCCTCCAGCTCCTTCATCCGCTGGAGCCGCTTGTACACCGTCTGGAAGTTGGTCAGCATGCCACCGAGCCAGCGGTGGTTGACGTACGGCTGGCCGACCCGGGTCGCCTGCTCGGCGATAGCCTCCTGGGCCTGCTTCTTGGTGCCGACGAACAGGATGCTGCCACCCTCGGCGACGGTCCCACGCACGAACTCGTACGCCTTCTCGATGTATTCGAGGGTCTGGCGCAGGTCGATGATGTAGATGCCGTTGCGCTCGGTCATGATGAAGCGCTTCATCTTCGGGTTCCAGCGCCGGGTCTGGTGCCCGAAGTGGACACCGCTCTCCAGCAGCTGACGCATGGTCACGACGGCCATGATTGGGGTACTCCTCAAGATCCCTGGTTGTCACGCCCGGCCGGTGGCCGGGCGTCCTGGCGCTTGGTCGCCGACCCATGGTGGACCCGATCAAGATCGGGACCAGGGAGGCCGTCGCTCCACGACGATTTCGTGAAGAGGGCGCGCGAGGTCGACCGCACGAGGCGGTCGCCAGTTGGCCAGTGTACGCCCCTCACCCGTTCAGCCGCCCCGGGGTACGCGCGAGGTGCCGCTGCCCCCGCTCCCCCGCTCCCCCCGCGTGATCGCGCCGGGATTACCGGGCCACGGGTGCCGCCGGTCAGCGGCCAGAGCGCCCGATACCGGACAGAGCACCCACGCGTGCCGTCCGCTTCATCGCCAGACCACCCGTCGCGGGGCTGATCGACTCAACATCGCCGATGTTGGGGTATCCGGGCGGCGCGTTACCGCCACAACGCCGATACGGAGTTGATCAACCCTGCGACGGGCCGTCGGCAGGTCAGTTGGCGGCGAGCGCAGGCCAGCCGGCTGCGAGCGCGGGTCAGTTGGCGGCGAGCGCGGGTCAGTTGGCGGCGAGCGCGGGTCAGTTGGCGGCGAGCGCGGGTCAGTTGGCGGCGAGCGCGGCGGCCACGAAGAGCACCAGGCCGACGGTCAGATAGGCCGTCGGCGGGCGCAGCCAGCCCCGCCCACCGTCGGAGAGCGCCAAACCGCCGGTTCGTAGCCCGTACAGCCCGGTCGCGAAGATCGGCAGACCAGCGACCAGGGCGATGCCCACCACCACGTTCCCGGCGTCCACCGGGTCACCGGTCGTGCCCGCCAGCAGCACTCGCAACGCGGGAATCTCGAAGATCAACACCAGCAGGGCGAAGAGTACGGCCAACACGGGCCGGCGGGTCCGGTAGACGCCGTCGGCGGCTGGCGGGTACACCGTCGGCGCTGCTGCGGGCAGGTCCGGACGGGGGCCGATCTCCGGCATCGGGCCGGTCGGCATCTCCAGCGGGTGCGCCGCCTGACCGCTGCCCCGGGTCGGCTCGATGATCGGATACCCACCGAGCGGCGCCGGGCGGGTCTGGTCGGCGAGCACACCAGCCGACGGGTCGGCCGCCAGCGAGGCGTCACGGGTGGCCTCCGACGCGCCGGTGCTCAACGGGGAACCCGTCCCGGTTGTCTCCCGGGCGGCCCGGCGTCCGGGCAGCTCACCGGAGATCTCCGAGGGGTCCCGGTCCGTCTGCCGTGAACGCGTCGCCCGGTAACCGTCGGCCTCCGGCCGTGCGTCACTCAAGGGGTCCACCGCGCCGAACCGTCCGGAGTCGGCCTCGCTCGCACCGAACCGGCCGGGCTGGGCATCCAGGGCGCCGAAGCGACCGGAATCCGGTTCGGGCGAGTTGAAGCGACCAAGGTCCACCGCGCTCAGGCGCCCCGAGTCGGATTCGGGCGTACCGCCGAAGCGACCCGCATCGACCGCGCCGAAGCGGCCGGAGTCCGGCTCCCGGCGTCGGCCAACGCCGGTGTCGTCAGCGGAGCGGCCCTCGTCGGTGCCGCGCTGCTCGGGGATCTCGCCCTCCCGGTACCGCGGGTCGCCCGCGCCACGCCACTCCGACTCGCCGTAACCGCGACCCTGCTCGTCGGGGTACCAGCGCGACTCCTGATCTTCCGGAAAGCTCCGTCGTCCGTCCACGGCAGGCACCGTATGCGACCGACTGCGCCCGCGCCATTTCAGCCCGGCCGTCCGCCAACACCGGCGCCATTAACACAGCACGGGCATGATCGTCCGGTTGTCCACAGCACACCCGTTGTCCACAGACCGGCCATCACCGGGGTCGCGGAGTTGGTACGGCGGCAGGCACCGTGCCGGCCATGACAAAGCGGAACCAGGCGGTCGGCGCGTACGGCGAGCGGTGCGCCGCCCGGCACCTGACCGAGGCAGGGCTGCGCCCGATCGCCCGAAACTGGCGCTGCTCGACCGGGGAGATCGACATCATCGCGTGGGACGGCCCGGTGCTCGCCTTCTGTGAGGTGAAGACCCGGCGGAGTGACGACTTCGGCACCCCGGCCGAGGCGGTCGTGCCGGCGAAGGCCCGCCGGCTGCGGGGGCTCGCCGCGCGTTGGCTGAGCGAGACCGGCACGACCGCTGACGAGGTGCGTTTCGATGTGCTGTCGGTGCGGCTGCCCGACGCCGGTCCGGCCCAGGTGGACCACCTCAAGGGTGCGTTCTGAGATGCGCACCCCGAAGGATCGGTGACGCGCCATGAGCTACGCGAAAGTGCTCTGCGTGGGGCTGGTCGGGGTCACCGGCCATCTGGTCGAGGTGGAGGCCGACCTCGCCGCAGGCCTACCGGCGGTGGTGATCTCCGGCCTGCCGGACACCGCCCTGCACGAGGCCCGTGACCGCGTCCGCGCGGCCGTGGTCAACTCCGGCCAGCGCTGGCCCAACCGGCGGATCACCCTCAACCTGCTGCCCGCGACGCTGCCGAAGTTCGGCTCGGCCTTCGATCTGGCCATCGCCGCAGCGCTACTGGGCGGCTCGGGTGAGCTGCCGCTGCTTCCCCTGGACGGGGTGGTGGTCCTCGGCGAGCTGGGGCTCGACGGGACGGTCCGGCCGGTGCGCGGTGTGCTCCCGATGGTCGCCGCGGCAGCCCAGGCCGGCGTCAGCCGGGTGATCGTCCCGGTCGGCAACGCCGCCGAGGCCGCGGTCATCCCCGGGGTACGAGTGCGAGCGGTGGACACCCTGCACCGGCTGGTCGCCTTCGTTCGCGACGGCACCCCGCTGATCGAGCCGCCGACGGCCACCCCGGCACCGGCCGCCGACGGGCCGGATCTCGCCGAGGTCGCCGGGCAGCAGATGGGCCGGCGCGCGTTGGAGGTGGCCGCCGCCGGCGGGCACCACGTGGCACTACTGGGTCCTCCGGGCGCAGGCAAGACGATGCTCGCCGAACGGCTGCCGTCGATCCTGCCCGAGCTGGATGACGACTCGGCACTGGAAGTCACCGCGCTGCACTCGGTCGCCGGGCTGCTGCCGCCGGGCGGTCGACTGCTGCGCCGCCCACCGTTTCAGGCACCGCACCACACCGCGACCGTGCCGTCGCTGGTCGGTGGCGGCTCGGGGTTGGCCCGACCCGGCGCGGTGTCGTTGGCGCACCGCGGTGTGCTCTTCCTGGACGAAGCCCCCGAGTTCAGCAAGGGGGCATTGGAGGCGCTGCGCCAGCCGCTGGAGCAGGGCCGCATCCAGCTGAGTCGCAGCGGGGGCGGCACCGTCTACCCGGCCCGTACCCAATTGGTGCTGGCCGCCAACCCTTGCCCGTGCGCCAAGCCGTCCGGGGATGCGCACTGCGAGTGCACCCCGCTGGCCCGCCGCCGCTACCTGGGCCGGCTCAGCGGGCCGCTGCTCGACCGCATCGACGTACAGGTGCGGTTGATGCCGGTGCGGGCGGCGGAGCTGATGGCACCCGGCGGCGAGGCCGAGCCCTCGGCGACGGTCGCCGCCCGGGTGGCGGCGGCCCGGCAGGCGGCTGCCACCCGCTGGGCCGGACTCGGCCGGCGGCTCAACGCCGAGGTGGAAGGCCCGCACCTGCGCCGACCGCCGTGGCGGCTGCCCGCCCGGGTCACCGCCGAGCTTCGTGGCCGGCTCGACTCCGGCTCGCTGTCGGCACGTGGCTTCGACCGGGTGATCCGGATGGCCTGGACCATCGCCGACCTGGACGGCCGGGACCGGCCGGACCTCGACGACGTTCGGGAAGCGCTTCAACTACGGACAGGGGAGGCGACGTGAGCGCCGACGAGGAACGCAGGCTGGCCCGGGTCGCACTGACCTGGTTGGCCGAGCCGGGCACCCGCGCGGTGCACCGACTGGTCGAACGGCTCGGCCCGGTGGCGACCCTGGACCTGCTGCTCGACGGCGGCAGCCCGGACGGCTGGTTGCACACCACGGTGGCCGCCCGGTCGGCGGCCGGCGACGCACGGGCGGTGGCGGCCGAGGCGTTGGACCGAGCGGAGCGGCTGGGTGCCCGGCTGGTCACACCGGACGACGAGGAGTGGCCGGCGCGGGTGGCCGGCCTGGCCACACTGCACCTGCCGGACGTCACCCGCCGGGTGGACGGTGAGACCGCCCCTCCGCTCTGCTTCTGGGTACGCGGGAGCTGGCCGCTGGGCGAGGCCCTGGAGCGCTCGGTGGCCGTGGTCGGAGCGCGGGCGGCCACCAGCTACGGCCAGCACGTCGCGACCGAGCTGGGGTACGGGCTGGCTGAACGGGACTGGACGGTCGTCTCCGGTGGCGCGTTCGGCATAGATGCTGCAGCCCACCGGGGTGCCCTCAACGCGGGCGGCCTGACCGTCTCTGTGCTCGCCTGTGGGCTGGACAGGCCGTACCCGATGGGCAACGCCGCGCTCTTCGACCGGATCGCTGACACCGGGCTGCTGGTCAGTGAGTGGCCGCCCGGCGCCGAACCGTTGCGGCCCCGGTTCCTGATCCGCAACCGGGTGATCGCCGGAGGCACCCTGGGCACCGTCGTGGTGGAGGCGTCAGCCCGCAGTGGTGCGACGCAGACCGCTCGGCGGGCCATCTACACCAATCGGGTGGCGATGGTGGTGCCCGGGCCGGTGACCTCGGCGATGTCCGTCGGCGCGCACGAGTTGCTCCGCGAGTTCCCCGCCAAGGCGCGGCTGGTCACCGGGGTGGCGCACGTGCTTGAGGAGGTTGGCCGGATCGGCGCGGACCTGGCCCCGCTGGCGCGTGGCCCGCAGCGGCCCGCCGATGGGCTCGACGACGACGCGCGGTCGCTGCTGGAGGCGCTGCCCCGCCGAGGGGCGATGGGCGTGGACCGGCTCGCTTCCCGAGCTGGTGTCGACGTGCGGACGGCGTTGCGCAAGCTGTCCCTGCTGGAGGAGTTGTCCATGGTGGTCCGTCGCGACGACGGCTATGCCCTCGCCCCGCCCGCCAAACCGAAGCGCGAGAAACCGGCTACAGCGGCGACGGAAACGGACGCGTCGGATTAAGGGCCGCAGACGGACGCGTCGCGGCAGGCCGGTTTGGTGATCGTCCGGAGCCGATCACCCGCGGTAGCTGTTCGGGCTCCCAGCCAGCCCGATACTGCCGGTACTGTGCGCGGTCATGATTGCTATCAAGCCGTGGCACATCGCCGTCCTGTTTTGCCTCGTCGCATCCATCGCACTCGTTGGCGGTCTGATCGCGCTCCTGGCCAAGAAGACCAACCGCCGCTAGTCGAGGGTCGCCGAACACCGGCATCATCGTGGCCGGTAACGGACGACGATCGGCCGTAGGCTGGTGCCGTGCCAGCTGTCATTGGGGTTGCCCGGGCCGATCGACCGGGCGGCGCGCCGACGCGACAACAGCGGCTGCGATGAGCCGGCCGGAGCGGGGCACCCGGGCCATGCACCAGGCGCTACCGCCAGCGCTGCGCGACGCGGTCGACGATTTCGCCGAGCACCTGTCCCGGGTTCGTAACCGCTCGGCGCACACCGTCCGCGCGTACGTCACGGATCTCGTCTCGCTGCTCGACCACGCCGTGCGGATGGGCTGCGTCGACCTGGCCGACGTGGACCTGTCGGTGCTGCGCAGCTGGCTGGCGCGACAGCGCACCGTCGGTGCGGCCCGCACGTCGTTGGCCCGGCGGGCCGCGTCGGCGCGGGCGTTCAGCGCCTGGGCGCACCGGGCCGGGCTGCTCCCCGCCGACGTGGGTGCCGCGCTGGCCAGCCCTCGGGCGCACCGGGAGCTGCCCAGCGTGCTGCGCGCCGACCAGGCCGCCGCTCTGGTCGAGGCGCCGGCCCGGCAGGCACCGGCCGCGGACCCACCACCAGACGGGTCGGCATCGGGCGCAGCGAAAGAGCCCGCGACCGAGGCGGTGCCGCTGCGTGACCGGGTGCTGTTGGAGCTGCTCTACGCCACCGGGGTGCGGATCAGCGAGGCCTGCGGGCTGGATGTCGGTGACGTCGACCACGGCCGGCGGGTGATCCGGGTGTTCGGCAAGGGTGGGCGCGAGCGGTCGGTGCCGTACGGGGTGCCCGCGCAGAGGGCGCTGGACGACTGGCTGCGACAGGGTCGACCAACGCTTGTTGCCGACCGTTCGGGAGACGCACTGCTGCTCGGCGCGCGCGGCGGCCGGCTCAACCCGACGACCGCGCGGCAGATCGTTGGCGGGTACGCCGAGGCCGCAGGCCTACCCCGGACCAGCCCGCACGGCCTGCGCCACTCCGCCGCCACCCACCTGTTGGAGGGTGGTGCGGATCTGCGCGCCGTGCAGGAGCTGCTGGGCCACTCGTCGTTGGCCAGCACCCAGATCTACACGCACGTCTCGGTGGAGCGGCTGCGCGCCGCCTACCGGCAGGCGCACCCGCGCGCCTGATCAAGCGCCGGAGGGCGAGGGACCCCGGTTACGATCATCAAGTGAGCGTCCCGCAACCCCCTGAGCCGATCCCGGGCGCCCGCCTGCTCTTCTCCCTGGACCCGGCGGTCAGCCATCTCAACCACGGCTCGTTCGGCGCGGTCCCGGTCGGTGTGCAGCGAGCCCAGCAGCGGCTGCGCGACGAGATGGAGGCCAACCCCCTGCGCTTCTTCACCCAGGGGTTGGTCGACCGCATCGCGCACACCCGTCGGCACCTCGCCGGGTTCCTGGGTGCTGACCCCGACGGCAGCGCCATGGTGGGCAACACCACCACCGGCGTCGCCGTGGTGCTCCAGTCGCTGGGTCTGCAACCCGGTGACGAGGTGCTCAGCACCGACCACGGGTACGGGGCCGTGAGCCTGTCCATCCAGCGCGAATGCCGCCGTACCGGGGCGGTCAGCCGCGTCCTGTCGATCCCGTTGGCCGCCACCGACGAGCAGATCGTGCAGACCATCCGCGCCGGCCTGCGCCCCGGACGGACCCGGCTGCTCATCGTCGACCAGCTCACCTCGGCGACCGCGAGGCTCTTCCCGGCCGCCGCCATCGTCGGGGTGGCCCACGAACACGGCGTGCCGGTCCTGGTGGACGCCGCGCACGCCCCGGGCATGCTGGGCACCGCGGTGAGCAGCATCGGCGCCGACTTCTGGGCTGGCAACCTGCACAAGTGGGCGTACGCCCCGCGCGGGACCGCCCTGCTGGCGGTGGCACCGCAGTGGCGGGACCGGATCGAGCCGCTGGTGGTCTCCTGGGAGCAGGAGTCGGGTTTCCCGGCCCGGATCGAGTGGCAGGCGACTCTCGACTACACGTCCTGGTTGGCCGCCCCGGCGGGGTTGTTCACGCTGCGCACCCTCGGTGTCGACCGGGTGCGGGCGCACAACGCCGCGCTCGCCGCGTACGGCCAGCGGGTGGTGGGGGACGCTCTGGGGGTGCCTCCCGCCCAACTGCCCGACCCGGGCGGGCCGGGGGTGTCTCTGCGCCTCATCCCGCTGCCGGGCGGGACGGCCGCCACCATCGACGCGGCGCGGGCGTTGCAGACGCGGATCGGTGAGCGGCTCGCCACCGAGGTCGCGGTGATGAGCTGGGACGGCCGGGGGTGGCTGCGGCTCGCCGGTCAGGTCTACAACACCGCCGACGAGTACGAACGGCTGGCCGTGCGGCTGCCGGCACTGCTCGCCCAGCGCTGACACCACCGACGCCGACTCTGTCGACCGGGAGCAGTCGCACCGGGCCGAGGCCGAGCAGGGCCAGCGGGTCCAGGTAATCCGTGCCCCGGCGCAGGCCCCAGTGCAGGCACGCTTCGGCCGGGCAACCTGGATGCCCGGGCAGTAGCTCGCCCAGCGGCGCACCGGCGGTGACCGGCTGGCCGGGGCGTACGGCTGGTCGGACCGGCTCGTGGGTGGTCCGCAGCCCGTCGGCGTGCCCCACGGTGATCACCGGTCGGCCGGCGACCAGGCCGGCGAAGAGCACGGTGCCAGGCCCGGCGCTGCGGATCACCGCTCCGGCCGGCGCGGCGAGGTCGACGCCCCGGTGCCCGGCCAGCCACGGCTGGGGCGGCGGGTCGAACCGGCGCACCGGGCGGGGCGGGCCGTCGACCGGCCAGCGGAACCGCCCCGGCCCGTCACCTGCCGAGGCAGCCACCGAGGCGGGCACCGCAGCAGGCACCGGGACAGCCACCGGGGCGGGCTCCAGCGCCGCCACCGGCACTGCTCGCGACGGTGGTTGCCCGGGCACCGCCGCGACCAGCACGGCCAGCCCGCAGAGCAGAACGGTCAGCGCGAGTGGGAACGCGGCGCAGCGCAGCACGGTGTGGCTGATGGACCCGATACGCGGGGCGGATGGCGTTCTCATGACGGCAGCCTCGTGCCGAGGCCGGGTCGTCCGCCAGGCCGGCCGACCCAGCTGTGGATAACCGGAGGTGCTGTGGACGACGAACCAGAGTCGTCGATGATCTGTTATGCCCCGGGTTGGTGGACGCTGCCCAGCAGGAGCGGTTCGGTCAGCTCAAGGCGGGTGTCTGCGTACATCGGCACCTCGGCCGCCCCCGGCCGCTGCCGCCCGCGTCGTGTTCGGGCCGACGCGGAGGGCCTAGGCTGGGCCGCGTACGGCGGGTGCCGCCGTTAGGACCGGGGAGGCCCGCATGACCAGTGTCGACGACCGGACGCAGCCCCCCAACGGGCCGACGGTGGCCGAGGTGAGCGGGCCGTCCCGCCTCGCCGAGCCGGACGAGGCGATCAGCGCCGAGGAGTTGCAGCTCGCCGCCCGCAACCACGGCATCCCGTTGGAGGCGCTGCGCTACGACGTCACTCCGGCCGGGCTGCACTATCTGCTGATCCACTACGACATCCCGGAGGTTGACCCGGCGACGCACACGCTGACCATCGGCGGCGCGGTGGACAAGCCGCTGACGGTCACTCTCGACGAGCTGCGCGAGCGACCGCGGGTCACTCACCAGGTGACCCTGGAGTGCGCCGGCAACGGTCGAGCCCTGCTGCACCCCCGGCCGGTGAGCCAGCCCTGGCTGGTCGAGGCCGTCGGTAACGCCGAGTGGACCGGCACCCCCCTCGCACCGCTGCTGCGCGAGGCGGGCCTCGGGCCGGACGCGGTGGATGTCGTCTTCACCGGCGCTGATCACGGAGTCGAACGCGGAGTCGAGCAGGATTACCAGCGGGCGCTGCCGGTCGCCGACGCGCTGCGCGAGGAGGTGCTGCTGGCGTACGAGATGAACGGCGCTCCCCTGCTGCCGCAGCACGGTGCGCCGCTGCGGCTGATCGTGCCAGGCTGGTACGGGATGGCGCACGTCAAGTGGGTCCACTCCATCGAGGTCCGGACCGAAGCGTTCGAGGGTTACCAGAACGCGGTGGCCTACCGGGTGCGCCGTGACGCCGACGACCCGGGCGTGGCGGTCACCCGGATCGAGCCGCGGGCGCTGGTCCGACCGCCCGGCTTTCCCGACTTCATGTCCCGTCGCCGGGTGGTGCGGCCCGGTCCGTGCACGCTGGATGGTCGGGCCTGGTCGGGGCATGCGCCGGTGGTGGCCGTGGAGGTGACCACCGACGGCGGGGAGAGCTGGGCCCCCGCCGAGCTGGACCCGGCGGACGGCGGGGATTTCGCCTGGCGGCGCTGGCGGCACGAGTGGGTCGCGACACCCGGTCGGTACGTGCTCGGCGCGCGGGCGACCGACGCGTCCGGGCGGACCCAGCCGGTCGAGCAGCCGTGGAACCGTGGCGGCTTCGCCAACAATCTGGTGCAGCGGGTCGAGGTCGTGGTGCCGGCCGAGTGATCGCCGGCGGGTGCTACACCACGGGTGGGGGGCCCGTGGTGCGGCTGGGCGGCACGGCCGCGGTCAGCCGCCGAAGCCGGAGTCGGCGGGGAGCGAGATGTCGGGCTTCTCCAGCTCCTCGACGTTGACGTCCTTGAAGGTCATCACCCGGACGTTCTTCACGAAGCGGGCAGGACGGTACATGTCCCATACCCAGGCGTCGTGCATCTCGACCTCGAAGTAGACCTCGCCGTCAGAGTTGCGCACGTGCAGGTCGACCTGGTTGGCCAGGTAGAACCGACGCTCTGTCTCCACCACGTACGAGAATTGGCGGACAATGTCGCGGTACTCCCGGTAGAGCTGCAGCTCCATCTCGGTCTCGTACTTCTCGAGATCTTCCGCGCTCATCGCACTCCGCCTTCCATGGCCACATCTTCCCCCACCGGCGCCGTAGGCCGAGGCTGCTCGCCCGACGCCACGCCGACGGTACCCCCTGACGCCCAGGCGCGCTCCATCGGCTCATCCGGGCCGTTACCGCCGGGCCGTCGGGCGCGCGGCGGTCGGCCGTCGCGGCCCGAGACCGCGGCGACATTGACGTACGAGAACCGGTGCTCCCGGCACGGCCCGTGCTCGCGCAGCGCCGCAGAGTGCTCCGGGGTGATGTAGCCCTTGTGCTCGGCGAAGCCGTACGCCGGGAACACCCCGTCCATCTCCACCATGAGCCGGTCCCTGGTGACCTTGGCGAGCACGCTGGCCGCCGCCACGCATGCGGCAACCCGGTCGCCCTTCCACACCGCCAGCCCCGGCGCCCCCAGGCCGTCCACCCCAAAGCCGTCGGTCAGCACGTATTCCGGTCGCGTGGTGAGCGAGGCGAGCGCCCGGCGCATCGCGGCCAGGTTGCACACGTGCAGCCCTCGGGCGTCGACCTCCTCAGCGGGGATGACCACCACGGCGTACGCGAGTGCGCGGTCCACGACCTCCGCGTACACCCGTTCCCGGCTGGCCGGGGTGAGCAGCTTCGAGTCGGCCAGCCCTTCGATCTCGCCGCGCCGGCCTTCGGGCAGCACCGCGGCGGCGGCGACCAGGGGACCGGCGCAGGCGCCCCGGCCCGCCTCGTCGGCTCCGGCGACGTGCCGGAAGCCGCGCCGTTGCAGCGCCCGTTCCAGGGCGTACAACCCGGCCTCACGGCGCACGACGGTACGAGGTGGGGTCAGCACGGCGCCTCGCCCCGGCCGGTGGCGCCCTGCTGCCCCAGCCGGGCCAGCAGGGCGGTTAGCTCCGCGGGGTAGAACCGCTCACCGCTGGCCGCCAGCTCGTCGGGAAGCCACCAGCGGTGGCCGGCAATGCTGCGCTGCTCGATGTCGTCGAAACCGGCCGTGTCCACCTGCCAGGCCTGCACCCGGAGGAGGAAGAAGTCCTGCTCCTGGCGATACCACACGCCGTCGAAGGAGAACTCGGTCGTGTCGGACCAGACCGGCTCGCCCAACTCGGCCGGGTCGGGCCGAAGCCCGGTCTCCTCAGCCAACTCCCGGGCTGCGCCCGCCGCCGGGGACTCCCCCGGATCGAGCCCGCCGCCCGGGGTGAACCAGTAGCGGTGCCCTGGTCGAGCCGGGTCGAGGCCCTCGAACAGGAGGACCTGGCCGGCCGCGTCGACGAGCAGCACGCGGGCCGCGCGTCGAGGGGTGTAGACACGGTTGGCACTGTTCTCGCCTGCGGGGCTCGCAAGCTCACTCCTCGCGCTCACGGTCACCGCCCCAGCCTGCCAGACCGACGGTGGATCGCCCACGCCCCGTCGGTCTACGGCTTGGGAATGCCGTCGAACTCATCGGGCACCGTCAGCCAGGTGGCCCGATTGACCGGCCAGAAGACGGTGAACGCCCGGCCGACCACGTCGTCTTCGGGGATCGTGGCCTCGGTGATGTTCTGCCCGGACTGCTGCCAGTGCTCCAACGAGTCACCGGAGGCCGAGCGGTGGTCACCCATCACCCACAGCCGGCCCTTCGGCACGGTGATGTCGAACTCCTGGTCGGCCGGCTTGTCGCGGATCCCATCCATCGAGAAGATGTACGGCTCGTCCAGCGACTTGCCGTTGATCATCAGCCGTTCCTGCGGGTCGCAGCAGACCACGTGGTCGCCGGGGGTGCCGATAACCCGCTTGATGAAGTCCTCACCGTCGGGGTTGCCGCTCCACTCGATCGGAGCCTTGAAAACGATCACCTCGCCACGGTGCGGCGAGCGGAAGTCGTAGACCAGCTTGTTGACCAGCACCCGGTCATCGATCTTGAGAGTGTTCTCCATGGAGGGGGAGGGGATGAAGAAGGTCTGCAGCACAAAGGCGCGGACCAGCACCGCGACCAGGATCGCCACACCCAGCAGGATCGGCAGTTCCTTCCAGAAGGAGCTGCGCGGCTTGTCGGTCTGCTCGTCAATCACGCCAAGGAGCCTACGTTGCCGAACTGGACGTCATCGCCCGGAACGCGCGGGAACCACGTAGTGCGGCTGCCAGCGGGAGAATCAGCAGCACACCGCCCTGCGGGGTCGGTCGCACCGGGGGCGTGCCCGAGGATGCCGCAGCCGGCCCGGACACGTCGTCGAAGGTCGACGGCACCGGCAGCGAGTCCCACCGCGAGGAGGGCCAGACCACCATGAAGGCCCGGCCGACCACGTTGTCGATCGGCACCGGGCCCTGGCAGCGTGCGTCCTGGGAGACCTCGCGGTGGTCGCCCATCACGAAGATCTGACCGGGCGGTACGACGACCTCGTCGAAGCGCCGGGAGCGGCACTCCGACGGGTTGGGCGGCAGGTCGAGTGGAGAGTCGCGCAGGACGTACGGCTCGTCGAGCGGTGTGCCGTTGACGGTCACCCGACCCTGGCTGTCGCAGCACTTGACGCGGTCGCCGGGGAGGCCGATCACCCGCTTGATGAAGTCCTTCTCACCGGGGCGGCTCACTCCGACCAAATCGCCGACGGTCCGTGTCAGTTTGCCGGCGAAGCCCGGCTCCGGCTGCTCGTCGACCTGCGGTGCCCAGCGGTCGGTGCCCCGGAAGACCACCACCTCGCCGCGGACCGGGTCACGGACGTCGTAGACGACCTTGTTGACCAGCACCCGGTCCCCGATGAGGAGGGTGTCCTCCATCGAGCCGGACGGGATGAAGAACGCCTGGAGCAGGAAGGTGCGGATCAGCACCGCGAGGCAGAACGCGACGACCAGCAGCAGCGGAAGCTCCTGCCAGAGGGGCATCTGCCGCCGGGTGCGGCGGGCCCGCCGGCGCCACGGATCTACGGTGCCGTCCTCGTCAAGCGTCTGCACACGCCACTCCCCGGTCCACAGAAACACTACCGCCCGGGAGCCTCGTCGAGGCTCCACGGGCGGTAGTGGACGGCTGCCCGCCCCGTGGGCGGACCCGCCGCCTTGCTGCGCCCGTGACGACCAGGGTAATGCGGTCTGGTCGTTACGGCATACGCGCAGCTCAGGCGGCGTGGCGAGCGGGAAGTCAGCTGGGCTGCTTCTCCCGCTTCTCCTTGATCTTGGCCTTCTTGCCGCGCAGCTCGCGCAGGTAGTACAGCTTGGCGCGACGCACGTCACCGCGGGTCACGATCTCGATCCGGTCGATGCCCGGGCCGTTGAGCGGGTAGGTCCGCTCGACACCGACACCGAAGCTGACCTTGCGGACCGAGAAGGTCTCGCGCAGACCGTCACCCTGGCGACGGATCACGACGCCCTGGAAGATCTGGACACGGGACCGGTTGCCCTCGACGACGCGGGCGTGCACCTTGACGGTGTCACCGGCCCGGAAGTCGGGAAGGTCGGTCCGCTTCGACTGGGCGTCAAGGGCGTCCAGGATGTTCATCGCTGCGTCCTCGTAAGGCTCACGGCGCACCGTCACTCGGTGCGCGGGTGGGTGATTCTGATCCCCGGGTGATGGTCGGCGAGCCGACCCCGGTCGGGGATCCTCGCAGCCGCCCGCGGGCGCGGACGGATGCGGCAACCCCCCTACTTTGCCACATCCCCCGGTGGCTGCTGAAATCCGGCCCGGTCCAGAGCCGCGATGTCCCGTTTGTCGAGCCGTTCGGCGGGCAGTGCGGCGAGCAGGTCCGGGCGCCGGGCCGCGGTGCGCAGCAGACCCTCCTCGCGCCGCCAGCGGGCGATCTTGCCGTGGTCACCGGAGCGGAGCACCTCCGGCACGTCGTGCCCACGCCAGCTCGGCGGCTTGGTGTAGATCGGGGCCTCCAGCAGCCCGTGGGCGTGCGACTCCTCGTCCAACGAGCCCGCGTTGCCCAGCACCCCCGGCAGTAGCCGGGTGACCGCCTCCAGCATCACCAGGACCGCGACCTCGCCGCCGAACAGCACGTAGTCACCGAGCGAAACCTCGGTGACCGGCATCCGGGTGGCGGCGTGCGCCAGCACGCGCTGGTCGATCCCCTCGTAGCGGCCGCAGGCGAAGAGCAGATGCGACTCGGCGGCCAACTCGTACGCCATGGCCTGCGTGAACGGCGCACCGGCCGGCGACGGCACCAGCAGCCGGGGCGGCGGGGCCTCGGCTGGCGCGAGCGCGTCCAGCGCCTCCCCCCACGGCTCCGGGCGCATCACCATCCCCGGCCCACCGCCGTAGGGGGTGTCGTCGACCGTGCGGTGCACGTCGTGGGTCCAGGTCCGCAGGTCGTGCACGGCAAGCTGGAGTACGCCGTTGGCCCGCGCCCGCCCGATCAGCGACAGGTCCAGCGGGGCGAAGTATTCCGGAAAGATCGACACGACGTCGACGCGCATGGGGGCGGTCCTAAAGATCGAGCAGTCCGGCCGGCGGGTCGACGATCACCCGTCCACCGGCGAGGTCGACCTCCGGAACGATCGCCCGGACGAACGGGATCAACGCGGTACGCCCCTCGGGGCGTCGCAGCACCAGCAGGTCGGAGGAGGGCGCGTGGTCGATGCGGACCACCTCGCCCAGCCGTTCGCCGGCCGGGGTCACCACAGCCAACCCGACCAGTTGGTGGTCGTGGAACTCCTCCGGGTCCTCCGGAGGCTCCACGTCAGCGCTGTCCACCACGAGCAGGGTCCCGCGCAGTGCCTCGGCACCATTGCGGTCCAGGATCCCCTCGAAGGCGACGAGCATCCGCCCCTGGTGGAAGCGGGCTTCCTCGATGGTCAGCGCCGCCGGAACCCGGAACAGCACCCCGGGCCCAGCCGCAGGAGCGGGCGTCGCCCCCGGCTCAGTGCTGCTGCGCGGGGTCGCAGGTGGGGGCGTCGCCCCCGGCTCAGTGCGCAGCACGGGGCTGCGCGGGGATGCAGGCGGGGGCGTCGCCCCCGGCTCAGTGCGCAGCACTGTGCCGGGGGCGAACCGCGCTTCGGGCTCGTCGGTCCGCACTTCCACGGTGACCTCACCGCGGACACCGTGCGGCTTGCCGATCCTGCCGATGACGAGCTGCATCAGTACGAGTCGACGATGTCGACGCGTACACCGCGCCCGCCGATGGAGCCGATCACCTGGCGCAGCGCCTTGGCGGTCCGACCGGACCGCCCAATCACAGTGCCGAGGTCCTCGGGGTGCACGCGGACTTCAAGCCGCTTGCCCCGACGGGAATCGACCATCCGCACCCGGACGTCGTCCGGGTGGTCGACGATGCCCTTGACCAGGTGCTCCAACGCCGGACGCAGAGGCATGTCAGGCCTGCTCACCGGCGTCGGCAGCGGCGGGAGCCTCGGCCGGAGCCTCGGTCTTCGGCGCCTCGGCCGGAGCCTCGGTCTTCGCAGCCTCGGCAGCCTTGGCGGCCTTCTTGGCCGGCTTGGCCGGGGTCTCCGGGGCGAGCCCGGCGGCGGCCTTCGCCTCAGCCTCGTACGCCGCCTTGCGGTCGGCCCGCTCGGGGGCAACCAGGAGCGGCGGCGGGGCCGGCAGGCCCTTGTACTTCTGCCAGTCACCGGTCAGCTCCAGCAGCCGCTGCACCGCCTCGCTCGGCTGAGCGCCGACGGACAGCCAGTACTGGACCCGCTCCGACTTGACCTCGATGATCGAGGGGTCTTCCTTGGGCTGGTAAACCCCGACGAACTCGATCGCCCGGCCGTCGCGCTTGGTGCGCGAGTCGGCGATGACGATGCGGTACTGCGGGTTGCGGATCTTGCCCATCCGCAGGAGCCGGATCTTTACGGCCACAGTTGTTTCGCTCCTGTTGCGATCTCACCGGCCCGTGCGGGCGGTGTGCATGGGTGAGCGCCGACCGGGCCCGTGGGGTTGGGCCGGAGACTACTCGGTGGACTAGCGACGTGCCCGGGTTAGAGGGCGCCGGACGCGCGCCGGATACCAGCGACCCATTCTGCCAGATGGAGCGCCGATCACTCGCACCGGAGCCCCCGGCAGGCCCGCCCGATGTCGCTACGTGACCGACATCACCCTGCTTTCGGGGTCCACGGGGCCCGGCAGCCCGGGGGTGGCCAGCCGAGCCAGCAGCTCGCGGGCCGGTCCGGCGGGCACCACCCGCAGCGCCTCTCGCGCCCGTTGGGCATGCTCGGCGACCAGGCCGAGCAGCCCGACCACCCGTGGGTCGTCGCGCGCAACCGTCCCGGGCTGCGCCGACCCACCCCACCGGGACGCCCCGGCCAACTCCCGAAGCTGCTCGCCGAGGGCGTAGGCCGCGCCAACCTCACGACCGTACGTGGCGAGCGCGTTCACCACCGGTGCCCGGGCCCCTCCGAGCCGGCCGCCGAGCCGACACGGCAACTCGAACGCGATGGCGGCACGCCCGACCAGGACGGCACCACCGGCACCCCCGCCCGACGGTGGGTCGTCGCGCAACTCCAGAGCCCGCCCCTCACAGGCCACCGTCAGCGCCTCGGCGAACTCGGCGACCACCGGGCCACCGCCCTGCGCGGCGAACTCGTACGCGCGGGCCAACAGGAAGTCCGCGACCAGGACGGCGAACCGGTTGCCCCAGGGCGTCGGTCGGGGCCCGGTCGACCTGGGCTCCTCCCGGGCGCTGTCCACCGCCAACCCGGCGAGCAGACCCAGGTCCACCGCTGCGGCGAGGGCGTGCCGAAGCGGATGCTCACGGCCCCCGACCGCTGCGGCGACCAGCAGCAGCACCGCCGGACGCAGCGAGAGGGTCGACAGGTCCTCGTCCACCCCGCCGAGCCGGACGAACATCGGCCAGTCCTCCCGAACGCAGCCGGCCAGCAACTCTCCCACCGCCATGAGATCCCGCCGCAGGTCGCGGGCGAGGTCCGGAGCCGGCTGGGGCAGCGGGTCCAGCAGGACACCCGCCCGCGCCCCGTCCGGAAAGAGCGCCAGCCGGCGGCAGAGGGCGAACAGTGGGCGGTCGTCGTCGAAGGTGGCGTCGAGGACCCGCCAGGCCAGCAGGTAGCGGCGCACCGAGTACCGGCCGGTCTCGAAGTAGCCGGCCTGCCGGGCCGCCAACTGCCGGGCGTACGGGGCTGGATCCACCGGTCCCGTTTCGGCGCGGCGAAGTGCTGTGTCGATCCGGTCGGCGGCGAGCAGGCCCGACTCCAGGGCGAAGCTGATGCCCTCGCCGGTGAACGGGCTCACCAGCCCCGCCGCGTCGCCGACCAGCAGCAGCCCCGGCACACCACACCGGGACGGGTCGAAGTCCAGCCGCAGCGGCGCACCGGTCATCGGTCCGGCCGGACGGGCCGCCCGGAACCGGTGGTCGGTCGCCGCCAGTTCGGTGACGAAACGCTCGTACAGCAATCGGACGTTCTCCCGGTGGGCCGGGTCGAACAGGCCCACGCCGACGTTTGCCGTCCCGTCGCCGACCGGGAACACCCAGCCGTAGGAGGGCAGCACCCGCCGGTCCGTGACGTCCGCCAGCGGAAGGTGGATCTCCAGCAACTCGTCGAGGTCCGTCACCTGAGTGAAGTAGCCCCGAGCGGCGAACCCGGTCCACTCCCGGTCCGGGCTCCGCAACCCGGCCTGGTGAGCCAGCCGCGAGGAGGCCCCGTCGGCGGCGACCACCGCCGGTGCACGCAGCGCGAACCGGTGGCCCTCGTACTCCACCTGCACGCCGTGGACCCCGGCGGCGCCGCCGAGCAGCCGGGTCGCGCGGGCTCCGGTCCAGAGCACCGCACCGGCGCGCACCGCTCGCCGGCACAGCACCGCGTCCAACTCCAGCCGGGGCACCACCATGCCGTACCCGGTGCCGTCGAGGTCCTCGTAGTGGAAGTCGCGACCGCCCCGCCCGCGCATCCGGATCCGCACCCCGCCGACCCGCTGGGCACCCGTCAACTCGTCGAGCACCTCCATGTCCGCGAGCAGCCGCACGGCGCTGCGGGTCAGGCCGTCGCCGCAGCACTTGTCGCGGGGGAACTCGCGGCGGTCGATCAGCAGAACCCGGCGGCCCAGCACTGCCAGCCGGTACGCCGCGGCCGCACCGCCCGGACCGGCGCCCACCACGACCGCGTCGAAGCCGTCGAGCCGGTCCGGGACCATCGTCGGAGTCGGCGTGTCCGGGGTGACCATCTCAACCCGCCCGCGTGACGGCGTAGTCGGCGAGTCGGACCAGCGAGTCCCGGGCTGGGCCGGGCGGCAGTGGGTCCAGCCGCCGGGCTGCCTGGGCGGCCCGGCTCCGGGCCTCGGCGAGGACCTCGTCCACGGCACCCGAGGCGACGACCAGCTCAGCCACCTCGGCCAGCTCCGCCGGGGTCGGTTCGCGTACCTCCAGGAGGTCGCGCACCCGCCCGGCCTCCGAAGTGTCGCGGGCCAGCAGCCGCAGCACCGACATGGTGTACACCCCTTCCCGCACGTCCGTCAGCGGCCGTTTGCCGAGTGCCGCGTAGCTGCCGCGCACGTCGAGCGCGTCGTCGGTGAGCTGGAAGGCGACTCCGAGGTCGTGGCCGTACCCGGCCAGCGCCTCGACGGTCGCCGGCGGCGCCCCGGCGAGCAGCGCACCCAACCGGCAGGGCAACTCGAACAGGGTCGCCGTCTTGCCGGCGATGATCTCCAGGTGCTCCGCCTCGGTCAGGCCGAGGTAGAACGCGTTCTCCGTCTCGCGGAGCTGGCCTGTGCAGAGCGCGACCAGCGCGGCGGCCGCCTCCCGGCCGTACCGGTCGTCGAAGGCGGCGAGCAGGGCGATCGCCCGGGCCACCAGGAAGGTCCCGGCGACCACGGCCGCCGGCTCGCCCCATTCGGCGTTGACGCTGGGGCCGTGCCGGCGCGTGACGGCCCGGTCCATCACGTCGTCGTGGTAGAGCGAGGCGAGGTGCAGCAACTCCAACGCCGCGGCGGCGTCGAGCAGGTGCGCCGGACGGACGGTGCCGAATTCAGCCGCGACCAGCAGCAGCGCGGGCCGGATCCGCTTGCCGCCCCGGCGTTGCAGTGCCGTCGCCATCGCCCACAACGCCGGGTCCGACGCAGCAACGGCCTCCCGCATCCGCCGGTCCAGGCCGGCCAGCGCCTCCCGGGTACGCGCGCTGGCCAGCCAGTCCGGGTCGGTTGCGTTGCCCACCGTCACCGCTTCCGCTTCGGCTTCGGCTTGGTGGGCTTGTCAGCCGACGGTTGGCCGACGTCACCGCCGCTCGCACCGCCACCGCAGCCACAGCCACCGTCGCCGCGTCGTCCACTGCCCGGAGCGCACAGAGTGGGCACCCGCTCGACCAACTCCTGGGCCTTGTGCAGCAGTTGCTCGTCGTCGAGCATCCGCAGGATCTCCACCGGAGTACGACCGACGGCGTCGTTCGCCAGCGCCAGCACCTCCTCGGCAGCGGAGAGCTCCTCGGCGGTCAACCGGTCCGCGAAGCGGCGCAGCGTCTTGCGGGCCTCGTCGAGGTGCTCGGCGGTGAGTGTCGCCTCGGAGCGCTGCGGCTGGAGCAGTGCCGCGCGGGCCGTCTCGGCGTAGGTGTCGTAGAGCTTCTGCAGGTGCCGCCGGTCGGCGTCGGAGAGCTTCGACGCCCGAGCCCGGGCCACCAGCCGATCCTCGTTGGCGAAGTAGGTGTCGACAGCGAACCGGCCGACCCGGGTCTGCTGCAGGTAGCGCTGCCGGAACTCCTTCTCGACCGCCACGTCGAGGTCGACGTCACGGTCCAGGACCCGGCGGGCGGTGCTGCTGGAAGCGCAGCCGCAGGCACTCTCGTTGCCACCCTCGCCGCCCAGGTAGACCACCGACCCGGAGTCGCCACCCTCGGACAGGTGGGCCGTGGCGATCTGATTCTCGAAGGTGGCCACACCGACGCCGGGGCCGTAGTCGATGCTCGCGCTGACGTCCAACTCGGTCACCGTGGAGGTGGTGTACTCCGTGGTCCGGCCGACCTTCTCCACGTTGCTGCCGATGTCGACGCCGGCGATGGCACCCGCGCCGCCCAGGAAGGTCACGTCGAGCTGGCGCAGCACCTCGTCGATGGGGTTGATCAAAGTCCGGTTGCACGAGCCGGCGAAGAGCAGACCGATCGCCGGATGGTCACTGTTGGCCACCGGGAAGATGTTGTCCTTGACCTGGTCGATCACGTCGTTGGGCTGGGAGACCTGGCCGATCGCGCAGTCCACCCGGTTGCCCGCCGGGTTGATCATGACGAATCGCTTGAGCGTGGCGATGGTGTCGGCCGGAGCGGTGCCGCCGTCGTACGAGCCGGGTTGCACGATCGCGTCGCCGATCGCCCCGGCGTTGGAATTGGCAAGCACGTGGTTGTTGCTCAGGATGCAGAGCGAACCGTCGGTGTTGTCGGTGACCAGCGCGCCAAGCGTGCCGGCCGTGACGTCGATGTGCGCGACGCTCACCCCGTTGGGCGCCGGACGTTCCCGCGCGGTGAACTCCTGGGCGAAGAACGGGCCAGTCTCCACCACGTCGACCTCGACGAAGTCGGGCCCGAAGTAGACCCGCCGTGGCAGCAGCCGGGTGGTGGGTAGGAACTGCCTCGGCACCTTGCGCACCACGTACACCACCAGCGCCGGCTCGTCCGTGCGGCGGCCACTGACCTCCCGTCGGCCGTAGGCGAGCCCACTGACGTTCGGGTCGCCGAGCAGCCCGGCCAGTGGCCCTTGACGAGCCGCCCGAGCCAAGGCCCGGGCCTTGACGTAACTGTCGTCGTTCGGATTGGACATGGCCGCCTCCTGACGGATGGAACGGGGTGATGGATCAGGTTCGGCGGGCCTCGAACGGCCCGGTGAGCACGAAGCGCAGCGCGACACCGTCGACGCGCTCGCTGGTGAGGGCCACCAACACGGGGTCGGTGACGTAGACGGTGATGACGTACGGGCCGGCCGGGTCGGGCCGGCCGATGCCGGTGCCGACGGCGGCGAACCGCCGGGTGAGATCAGCGCGGTGCGTGGCCAGCACGGCACGGACGGCGTCGAGCGAGTTGGGTTCAGCCACAGCAGCCACCACGGAACGGCGATTCGGAACGGCGCGTCGGGCCGCTGACACCGGGGTCGATCGGAACCGGGTGCGACGTGGGGTCACCGTGTTCGTCAGCGGAGTCGTCGTCGGGCTCGGAGTCGTCGGCGGGCCCGGAGTCGTCGTCGGGCCCGGAGTCGTCGTCGGGCTCGGAGTCGTCGGCGTACTCGGCGCAGAGCCGGACCAGCAGCCCCTCCGCCGACCGCCCGACGATCCGGACGGCGACGATGCCGGGACCGGTGAGCGTCACCGTCGCCGGGCCCGGCGGCGAGTTCGCCGGCACGTCCACGCGGTCGAGCTGCGTACCGTCGTCGTCGAACGCGGTCAGCTCGACCGGTTTGCCGCCCTGGTTGGCCAGGGTGACGACGACCCGGTCCGCCGGGTGGGGCAGGGCGACCTCGACGCCGGCGCCGAGTTGGAGGGCCGCACCGCCGGTGGGCGGCCCGACCTCGACGACCACCCGGCCGGCGCCGTCCAGGGAACGGATGAGGAACTCGTGGTCCGTCCACTCCGCGGGGTACTGCGTGCCGGGCTGGCGGTCGGCGAAGTCGAGGCAGTCGCGCGGCCTTGGCGGCGGCGGCTCCGTCGGGCAGTACGGCTGCACGGCCAGCAGGTCCACGTCGTCGAACCACACCCGTCCGCCGCCCCTTCGGGGTTCACGCCCGTCGGCCGCCGCCTCCAGGAAGACGGTCACCGCGGCGGCCTGCGCGGCGACGCGTACCGTCAGCGGGTTCCACAGCTGGGCGCTCGTGCCGTCGCTCCAGACGACGGCGGCGGACGTCGGGTCGGTGCCGCCGGTGGGGTCGACGCCGAGCCGCGCCGTCGCCGGGTCGGCCTGGTCGAGGTCGTACCAGGCGGTGAGCTGGTAGGCCCAGCCCGGGTTGGCCCCGATCTGCTGACGGACACCGACCCGCTGCTGCGGACCAGGCACCAGCCCCTGAGCGCGGCGACCACCGTGCACCACGAAGTTGCTCGCGGCGTGTTGGCCGGTGCCGCCGGACGTCGAGCCGGCCAGCACGTACGGCTCCCAGCCGTTGGCGACCTGCCCGGTGGTGCGCTGGGCGAACCCGTCCTCGAAATGCCGGTTGACCACGTCGACGGCCCGGACCACCAACTCGTCGAACCCTGTCCCGCCGTCGTCGTCGGTCACCGTGCACCGGGTCAGGAACGTGCCGCAGTCCGGGTAACGGTGGGACAGCACGGCGGTCCCCCGGCCGACCGGCGGCTCGTGCGTCTCGTCGACCACGGCCGGCAGCGGCGGGGTGCAGTCGCCGAAATCCCAGACCGCGGTGTGCGTGTCGCACCAGCCTGGATCGGTGAACCGGGCGGTGAGAGTGAGGACTGTGCAGGGGTAGGTGAACAGGTCGGGGCCGGCATCGACCACCGGCGGGACGTTGCGCACCGTCACGGTCCGGGTGTCCGTCGCCATCCCACCGTTCTGGTCCCGGACCCGCAGGGTCACCTCGTACACACCGTTGTCGCACCAGGCGTGCTCGACCGTGCTGGTGCCCTCAGCTCGGGGCGGGGTGTTGGTTTCCACGACCGTGCCCGACTCGGTGGGTTGGGCGTCGCCGAAGTTCCAGGTGGTCTCGTGGGTGTCGGCGTACTCGACGTCACTGAACCGGCCGACGAGCGTGACCACCTCACCCTCGTCGACGGTGAGATCCGGGCCGGCGTCGACCGTGGGCGGCACGTTGGCGACGTACACCAGAGCGAAGTGACGGCTGGTGGCGCCGCCGGGCTGGTTGATCGTCAACGAGTGCGCCGCCAGATAGGTGCCGCTGGCCGCGTAGACGTGGTTGACGTCCGCGGTGGCGGCCGGTGCCGCGCCGTCGCCGGTCAGCCAGGTGTAGCCGGCCGCGGCGCTGGTGTGCCCGGCGGCCAACAGCAGGGCCGACTGGGCCGTCCCGGTGTACGGTCCGCTGCTGCGGGCGGCGAGCACCTCGGTGCTCTCACAGGAGCTGAGCACCTCCAGGTCACCGGCGAGGACGAGCCCGTCGGCGTTGATCACGACCGGGTCGAAGAAGACGGCCCTGACCCGCCCGATCCGGGCCAGCTCGGGCGGCCAGCCGGTGATGCCGCTGACCGCTCCGGTGATCGGATCGACGAGGCGTGACCCGCCGATGTTGTTGACCACGGCCGTGATGACCGCGGCGACCACGATGATGATGATCGCGATCAGGATGCTCCCGGCGCCGAAGCTGATGATCGCCAAGATGATGGCGATGACCCAGAACAGGACCGACTCCTCGGGGTCGACGTCCGGTTCGCCGATCAGGTGGTTGTCCATCCGCTGGACGCCGTCGGGGTTGAGGTCGCCGCTCGGGGTCCAGTGCAGTCCCACGTCGGCCCGGAAGCTGGCGTCGACGTCGATGCTGCCGAGGATCGCGTCGATGACTGTCAGCTCGCCGGTCATCCGGATCGACCCGTCGCGCAGTACGACGTCCAACTCGCGGACGTCCGCCTTGTCGTCGCCCTGGTCGACGCGGCGCGGCAGGTCGCTGTCCGCCCAACCGTTGGTGACCCGGGCGGAGTCGATGTTCTCCTGCACGATCGTTCCGTCGAGCAGGATGGCGAAGTCCCGACCGGCCGGTACGACGTTGGTCATCGCCCCGATGTCGGCGCCCTCGCCGGCGTTGATCGCGATCACCAGTAGATCGGCGAAGACCCGGCTGGCGACGTTCTCGGCCTCGAACACCTCGCCACCGACCTCCGGCGTCCACAGGGCCAGGAAGCCCCGCCCGGCCAGGTCGTTGAAGAGCAGGTCGCCGATTGCCGTCTCGATCTGCGCCACGGTGGGCACCACGACGCTCTGCGACCCGAAGCCGTGCACCAGCGCCACCCCCTGCTGATTCAGCTGGGCTTGCAGCGCGTTGTCGAGGAACCCGAAGAGGGTGGCGTTGTTGGTGGTGAAGTGGGTGCCCTCGATGCCGGGCGCCGGGTTGATCGGCCCCGCGACCACGGTCGCGGTGTCGAAGCGCAACGTGTACGCCCCCGGCGGGGTCTCCAGCGGCACCGTGATGGCGAGCCGCGTTTCCACAGCCATCGGGTCGGCCAGCGCGGGTGCCGCACCACTGCCCACGATGTGGAACATCCGCAGGTAGATCGGCATGCTGATGAGGACGTGCCCCGGATCGGGCTGACTGACGTCGATCCGGTGGGCGGGGTCGGCCTGGTCGTCGTAGATCTCCAGGTGGGTGTCGAGGGTGTAACTGCCGACGCCGAGACCCAGGACCACCCCGGTGTCGTCCTGCTCGTGTGGGATCGCCGGGATCCCGGGATGCAGCACGCCCCCGGGGCCGCCGTTCTCGTACGCGAAATGGATGTATTCGCCGAGGATCTGGACGAGCTTCGGGGCGAGAGGGTCGCCGCTGGTCAGGGTCGCGGTGACCGCGCTGCGGGGCAGGCTGTCGAAGCGCAACCCCACATTCTTCGAGTCGGGCAGCACTCCGATCGGCACGGCGGCGTGCGCGGTGGCGGTGAGGTCCAGCAGTTGCGCGGAGGGCACCGGCGGGTCGGCGACGGTCACCTGGATGATCAGGCCGAAGGTGAGTTCACAACCGTCGATGTCGGGTCGTGGGGTGGCGTCGAGCTGGTCGCGGGGGATCTCCACCTGGCCGCCGGCCGTGGTGAACCCGCCGATCCCGAGGCCGGCCGGGACCGGCAGGTATTGCGGGATACGTCCCTCGTCGGTGCTGGTGTCGCCGCATTCGGCCGACTTCCAGGCACCCTGTAGGGCCTTGCGGAGAACGGGCGGGGTCGCCTCGATGACGACCTCGAAGCCATGGGTGTCGGCCATTGGTCCCCCTTCGGGGCCGGTGTGGTGGAGGCCGGAGGGTGTGGACGGCCGGATGCCGGGCCGGACGTCAGGAGGTGCTCGGGGCCGTCGCCGCGCGACGGGCCGCCCGTTGGTCAGCGGGGGTGGGTGTCGGGTTCCGGGTCCGGCGCTGGCGACTGGAGTCGGCCAGTCACGGCCGTCAGCGGTGTGGTCACCGCACCGCTGAGGATCGCGGCGAAGGCTTGCGGGGGCGCGAACCGCGGCCGGCGGGCGGAGATCCGTCGGTATTCCAGCAGCGGATCCATGACCGGGTGCCGGTCCCGTAACGGTTCCAGCGGGTCGGGGCCGGCACCGCCGGGCTGCCAGCGCGGCGGGTCGGTGTCCGGCTCCTCGCCGTCGGAGCACGGGAGCACGCCCAGGTCGATCAGGAGCCTGCGGACGGCGGGGCCGTCATCGGGGTCGACCTGGCGATCGACAAGCCGGGCGATAGCGGTACGCAGCTCGGCAAGCTTCTCGGCGGCGGTGGGTCCGAGCCGGATGCGGTCGCCGATGCCGGTACGGGTGTCGGGGTTGAACTCGTAGCCGAGGTGCTCGACGGCGAGCAGCGGGTTCGTGGCTGCCGCTATCGCGACGGCGGGAGCGGCATTCAGCCGGGCGAGGATCACGCCCGCGCGGGCCTGCAGGTCGGAGAAGGTGTTGATCTGGTCGGCCATCGGGCCTCCCATTACTGGGGGTGACGTTGCCTGAACCCTAGGCCGCCAGACCGCTCACGCACTCACTATGTCCGCAGGACGACACAGAGTAATCAACACAGGTCAGCGGACTGGTGGGCGGTCCCATCCGGCGGGCAGCCCGTCCGGTACGCCCCAGTCCGGCGGCGGGGCGTAGTCACACCAGGTGCCGTCGAACGGGAACACGCCCGCCTCGGCGAGGCCGATCACCCGCTTTCCCTCGGCGCGTACCGCAGCCTCGTCGGTGACCCAGTAGTCCTCCGGAAAGGCGAGCCGCTCGACGAACTCGTCCTCGTCCTTCCACTGCCAACTGAGGTCCGGGTGGACGACCACGTCCAGGTCCTGGTCCACCACGTCCACCCCGGCCACCGGCCCGTCGTCCCACCGGACGCCCGGCTCCTCCAGGTTGACGTACCAGTTCAGGAAGCGCCCCTGCCCATCACGGAACCACCAGACCGAGTGGGCCGCCCCGGTGGGCAGGAACTTCAGCAACGGCGGGCCATTCCAGCGCCCACGCGCCAGCCGGTACGTCGACGAGATCCACTGGGCGAACGGCATCGCCCGCATCCCGAGGCCAGCCTCGGTCACCTCGTGAGCCACCGGCGAGTCCCGGGCGACCCACACCAGCAGGCCCCGCTCGTCGTCGCTGACCACCCGGCACGGTCGGACCCAGCCGATCCGACCGTGCCGCACGTTCCGATGCATGATCAGCCGACCGGGCTCGAAGCGCACCGCAGCCACCTTCCGGCTGGTGAAAACCTCAGTAGGCGCGGGCGAGAATGGCGATCAGGTCGGGCTCGTCCTCGGAGTCCGGCACCGAGCCGTCGGCGCGCAGCAGGCAGCGCACCGTGACGCCCTGACCGTTCGCCTCGGCCTCGCCGGCCACGCCGACCGCCGACCACGGCACCCGGGCCCAGCCGGTCGCGGCTGCCTCGATCGCCTCGGCGAGGGTCGCCACCTCCACCGTGCGCGACTCGCGGTTGGCCAGCGCCTGGTCGTGCAGCACCTGCTGGTCGGTCTCCAGAGCGGCCAGCACCGCACCGACCACATCGGCCACCGGCGTCGGGGACTTCGAGCCGTCCGTCCGCCGCACCACCACCGCGTTACCGACGGCCAGGTCGCGGGGGCCCACCTCGACGCGTACCGGATAGCCGCGCAGCTCGGCGTCGACGGCCCGGCGGCCGAACGGGGTGTCGGTCCGGTCGTCGAGCGCGACCCGGACACCGGCATCGCGCAGGCCGTCGCGCAGCTTGGCCGCCGCCTCGCCCACGCCGTCGCCGTCCTTGACCACCATGACGTACGCCTGGATCGGCGCCAGCTTCGGCGGCACGCGCAGGCCGTTGTCGTCGCCGTGCGCCATGATCAGGCCACCGAGCATCCGGGTGGACGTGCCCCAGGAGGTGGTCCAGGCGTGCTCCCGGCCACCCTCCTTGGAGGAGTAGCTGATGTCGAACGCCTTGGCGAAGTTCTGGCCCAGCTCGTGGCTGGTGCCCAACTGCAACGCCTTGCCGTCACCCATCATGCCTTCGCACGTGTACGTGGCGGTCGCGCCGGCAAACCGCTCACGCGTCGTCTTCAGGCCCACCACGACCGGAATGCCGATCACGTTGACCATCAGGTCCTCGTACGCCTCGTGCAGGATCCGCCGCGCGTACGCCCGGGCGTCCTCGCGGGTGGCGTGCGCGGTGTGCCCCTCCTGCCAGAGGAACTCGCTGGTACGCAGGAAGATCCGCGGGCGCAGCTCCCACCGGACCACGTTGGCCCACTGGTTGAGCAGCAGCGGCAGATCCCGGTACGAGTCGATCCACTTGGCCATGAACTCGCCGATGACCGTCTCACTGGTGGGGCGTACCACCACCGGCTCGGCGAGCGGCTTGCCGCCACCGTGGGTGACGACCGCCAGCTCCGGCGAGAAGCCCTCGACGTGCTGGGCTTCGCGCTTGAGATAGCTCTCCGGGATGAACAGCGGGAAGTACGCGTTCTCCGCACCCGCCGCCTTGATCCGGGCGTCCATCTCAGCCTGCATACGCTCCCAGATGGCGTAGCCGGCCGGTCGGATGACCATGGTGCCGCGGACAGGGCCGTTGTCGGCCAGCTTTGCCTTGGCGATCAGGTCCTGGTACCAGCGGGGGAAATCCTCCGCACGGGGAGTGAGCACGCGAGCCATGACCGCACATCCTATGCGCCATGCGTGCGGCCATCGCGTCCGGGAGTCGCCGTCGTGTGTCGCGACCCGCTCGTGCGCTGCGCCGCCCCCTCCTCGCACCAGCGGCTGCGGGACACGCTCGTGGACGCGGCCCATGCCCGGACCAGCGCCGTCGGGCGAAATCCGGTCCGGATGGGCGGAGTGGCCACCACGGCCGGGGTGAGCCGGCAGACCGTCTACAACGAGTTCGGCAGCAAGGCGGGGCTGGCCGAGGCGCTCGCCCGCGCCGAGGCGGAACGGTTTGTCGGCAACGTCCGTGCCGCGCTCGTCGCACACGGCGCCGACGTACGGGCCGACGCGTACGCACGCACGCGGCGCAGGCAGCAAGATCGCGCTCGAACCTGGCTGTAGTGGCATCCCATGTCGTCGATACCACTACAGCCATGGATCGAACGCGATCCTGTCCGGTTTGTTCCCTGGGGGTGGGGCAGGTCGCCTCCCTGGGCTCGCCCCAGGGTCGTCGAGGGGGCGACTCGGGCGTGATCGACTCCACGTCGCCGATGTGGCGGTATCCGTGTGGGCGAGAGACCGCCACATCGGCGAAGCGGAGTGGATCACTCAGCGGGCGGGGACGGGGCAGGGCGTAGGGCAGGGCGTAGGGCAGGGCAGGCGCGGGGGCAGGACGAAGGAAGGCAGGCCAGACCCGGGCACAGGCCAGACCCGGGCACAGGCCAGACCCGGGCACAGGCCAGACCCGGGGCAGCTTCAGCGGATTACTTGGCCGCGCAGGATCGTGCGGGTGGGGGCGCGGACGACGCGCAGGTCGCGGCGGGGGTCCTCGGGGTAGACGGTCAGGTCGGCGAGGCCGCCCTCGACCAGCCCGGGGAAGCCGAGCCACTCCCGGGCGCCCCAGGACGCGGCGGCGAGCACGTCGATCGGCGCCATGCCGGCCTGCTCGTGCAGCAGCAGCATCTCCTCTGCGGCCAGCCCGTGGTCGATGCCGCCACCGGCGTCGGTGCCCACGTAGATAGGCACGCCTGCCTCGTACGCGGCACGCACCACCTCGGGGAAACCGTCGCGTAGCGCGATCATGTGCTCGGCGTACCCCGGGAACTTGGCCCGCGCCTGATCGGCGATGTGCCCGAAGGTGGCGATATTGATCATCGTGGGGATCAGCGCGGTGCCCTGGCGGGCCATCTCGTCGATCAGGTCGAGGCTCAGCCCGGTGCCGTGCTCCACCGAGTCCACCCCGGCCCGCACCATGATCTCGACAGCGGACTCGGAGAAGGTGTGCACGGCAGCGCGTACCCCGGCGTCGTGCGCGGCCCGCACGGCCGCGGTGAGGGTGTCGGCGTCCCACGCCGGCGCCAGGTCGCCCACGCCCCGGTCGATCCAGTCGCCAACCAGTTTCACCCAGCCGTTGCCGGCCCGCGCCTGTGCGGCCACCGTCGCGGCGACCTCGGCCGCGCCGACCTCCACCCCGATGTCGCGCAGGTAGCGCTTCGGCGGTGCGACGTGCCGGCCGGCACGGGCCAGTCGCGGCAGGTCCGGCTCGTCGTCGAGTTCGGGGTACGGGTACGGCGAACCGGCGTCGCGGATCGCCAGCACACCGGCGTCCCGGTCAAGATGGGCCAACTCGCGGGCCTGGTCGAGGGAGGTGATCGGGGCGCCGCCACGGGCGATGCCGATGTGGCAGTGCGCGTCGACCAGCCCTGGCAGCACGAAGCCGTCGTCCACGACAGTCTCCGCACCAGGCACCGGGGTGAAGGTCACCCGGTCGCCGACCAGCCAGAGATCCCGGACCTCGTCGTCGGGGAGCAGCACGCCGCGCACATGAAGAGCCATGCGCACAGTCCTACCCGATCACCTCTTCGCCCGTTCGAGGACCTCCTGTCGGCGGCGCGTCCACGCCGGCAGGTCCAATATCACCTTCCATGGGCGGTCGATGGTGACAAGGCCATCGGTCTCCACGCTGGGTTCGTAACCGCCCTTGGGGCTGAGCAGCAGCTCGGTGAAAGTGATCTTCTCCCGCAACGGGTCGATCACCCAGTACGCGGCGACGCCCGCGTTGGCGTAGATGCGAACCTTCTCGTGCCTGTCACGAATAGTGGAGTCCGGCGAGATCACCTCGACCGCGAGCAGGGCATCCTGCACCGGCACGGGTGACCGGTTGGCCTGCTCGACACGGATGACCACCACGTCCGGTCGTGGCTCGTTACGGCGGTCGATCGACAGCGACTGGTCCATGCTGACGAAGAAGTCGTCCGGGCAGGCGAGTTCCAGGGCGAACATGACGCGACCGCAGATGAACTGATGCAGCGGTGTGGGGGACGGCACGATCAGCCGTCCGTTGATCAGTTCGTACGGAAGGTCCTTCGGCAGTTCGCCGAGGTCGTCGACCGTCCACTCGTGCCGCTCCGGCAGGATCGAGGCTGCGGTCATGACATCTCCTTCCCGGGGGGCGACATCACCGTAGGCAAGGATGACGTCGCCCGCCGCCACCGACACGCGTCAGCGTGGGCCCTTGTCGCCGCCCTTGCCGAGCTTGTTGAAGTCGATCTTCGGGAGCTTGAAGCCGGGCGGCAGGCCCTGGCCACCGGCGAGGTCGTTCGGGTCCAGGCCCGGCGGGAGCTGCGGCATGCCACCGGGGAAGCCGCCCGGCATCCCGGCGCCGGCCCCGGTACGCGGACGACCGCCACCCTTGGTGCCCTTGCGCTTGTTCTTCGGCGACTTGGTCGCCTTGCGCCGGCCACCGCCGGGCAGGCCCATCATCCCGCCCATCTGCTTCATCATCTTCTGCGCGTCGGTGAAGCGGTTGAGCAGCTGGTTGACGTCCATCACGGTGACCCCGGAACCGTTGGCGATGCGTGCCCGGCGGGAACCGTTGATGATCTTCGGGTTGGTCCGCTCACCCGGGGTCATCGACCGGATGATCGCGGTGACCCGGTCGAAGTGGCTGTCGTCCAGATCGGCGAGCTGGTCCTTCATCTGACCCATGCCCGGCATCATGGCCAGCACGTTGGCGATCGGGCCCATCCGCCGCACCGCGATGAGCTGGTCGAGGAAGTCCTCCAGGGTGAACTGCTCACCGCCCATCAGCTTGGCGGTCATCTTCTCCTTCTGATCGGAGTCGAAGGCCTGCTCGGCCTGCTCGATCAGAGTGAGGACGTCGCCCATGCCGAGGATCCGGCTGGCCATCCGGTCGGGGTGGAAGACGTCGAAGTCCTCCAACTTTTCACCGGTGGAGGCGAACAGGATCGGCTGCCCGGTCACCTCGCGGACCGACAGCGCGGCACCACCACGGGCGTCGCCGTCGAGCTTGGAGAGCACCACGCCGGTGATGCCGACGCCGTCGCGGAACGCCTCGGCGGTGCGGACGGCATCCTGACCGACCATCGCGTCGATGACGAAGATGACCTCGTCCGGCTGGACCGCGTCACGGATGTCGGCGGCCTGCTGCATCATCTCGGCGTCGATGCCGAGTCGGCCGGCGGTGTCGACGATGACGATGTCGCGGGCCGCACGCTTCGCGTGCTCGATCGATGCGCGCGCCACCTGCACCGGGTCACCGGTGCCGTTGCCGGGCTCCGGGGCGTACACCTCGACGCCAGCCCGACCACCGAGCACCTGCAGCTGCCCGACGGCGTTGGGACGCTGGAGGTCGGCGGCCACGAGCAGCGGCTGGTGCCCCTGGGTCTTGAGCCAGCGGGCCAGCTTTCCGGCCAGGGTCGTCTTGCCAGAACCCTGAAGGCCGGCCAGCATGATCACCGTTGGCGGCTGCTTGGCGAACTGGAGCCGTCGCCCCTCGCCGCCGAGCACGGTGATCAGCTCTTCGTTGACGATCTTGATGATCTGCTGCGCCGGGTTCAGCGCCTGGGAGACCTCGGAGCTGCGGGCCCGCTCCTTGACGGCCGCGATGAAGCCCTTGACGACCGGCAGCGCGACGTCCGCCTCCAACAGCGCGAGGCGGATCTCGCGCGCGGTGGCGTCGATGTCGGCGTCGGTGAGCCGCCCCTTGCCGCGGAGCTTGGTGAAGATCCCGGACAGGCGGTCACTCAAGGTGTCAAACACGCGAACATCCCGTTTGTCAGTGTTCCGGCGGGCACAACGCGGCCGGCACTGCGGAGTCCGGCCACCGCTAGGGTAGCCGCCCGGCCGCAAGGCCGCTGTCGCCCGGCCCGGCCCGCCGGGGCCGTCACTCCGACACCAACCCCGACTGGTACGCGAAGACGACGAGCTGGGCCCGGTCCCGGGCTCCCAGCTTGCCCATCGCCCGGCTGACGTGGGTCCGCGCGGTCGCCGGGCTGACCACCAGCCGTGCGGCGATCTCCTCGTTGTTCAGGCCCTCACCGACCAGGCCGACGACCTGACGCTCCCGGTCGGTGAGCGTGTCCAGCCGGGGGTGCGGACGGAGCACCCGGGACGGCCGGGTGGCGAACTCCCGTACCACCCGTCGGGTCACCGACGGCGACAGCAGCGCCTCCCCCTCGGCGACCAACCGGATCGCGCGGAGCAGCTCGGCTGGTCGGGTGTCCTTGGTGAGGAACCCGCTCGCACCGTGCCGCAGCGCGTCGAAGACGTACTCGTCCAGCTCGAAGGTGGTCAGCACCACCACCCGCGTACCGGTCAGGTCGGGGTCCGCGACGATCCGCCGGGTCGCCTCGATGCCGTCGATGCCGGGCATCCGGATGTCCATCAGCACCACGTCCGGCCGTTCCCGACGCGCCAGCTCGACCGCCCGCAGACCGTCGGCCGCCTCGCCGGCCAGCGCCAGGTCGTCTTCGCTCTCCACCAGCGCGCGCAGACCGAGCCGGACCAGGTCCTGGTCGTCGGCGATCAGCACCCGGATCACGCGGCCGACTCCAGGGGCAGCTGGGCGTGGACCTGGAACCCGCCCCCGGCGCGCGGTCCGGTGGTCAACCGCCCGCCCAGCGCCGCGACCCGCTCCCGCATCCCGGCCAGACCGTGCCCGATCTCGTCGTCAGCCGGACCTGTACCGGCGCGCCCGGCGCCCGCCCCCCGATCCGTGACCTCGACGGTCAGCTCGTCGGCCCGGTAGTCGACGGTCACCTCAGCGTCGGACACCCCAGCGTGACGCAGCACGTTGGTCAACGCCTCCTGCACCACCCGGTACGCGGCCAGGTCCACCGCCGCCGGCAGCTCCCGCGGGTCGCCGACCACACGCAGTTCGACGGCGAGACCAGCACCGGCGAGCCGGTCGCGCAACGCTGTGAGCCGGGCCAGGCCGGGCACTGGTCCACGCTCCGCCCCCTGCCGTACCGCACCCAGAGTGACCCGGAGTTCGTCCAACGCCTCCCGGCTGGTCCGGCTGATCGCGGTCAGGGCGGTTTCCGCCTGCTCGGGTCGTTTCGGCAGCAGATGCAGTGCGATCTCCGCTTGCATGCTGATCGCGGCAAGCCCGTGCCCCACCACGTCGTGCACCTCCTGCGCGATACGCAACCGCTCCTCGTCGGTCTGGCGCCGAGCCTGCTCGGCGCGACTGCGGGCCTCCTCGGCCCGGGTGCGCGCGGCCGCCTCGCGGTTGACCCGCCTCACCACCCCCACCGCGAACGGTACGACCACCCACGCCGACGTGGGCAGCACCGCCGTCCAACCGGAGGCCGGGCCGAGGGAGACGAAGACGTGCGTCAGCAGCAGGACGAACGTGCCACCGGTGGCGAGTGCCGCCGGGCGCACCGGCAGCCGGGTCGCAACTGTGTGAACCGCGACCAGGAGGGTCAGCAGGATCGGCCCGTACGGGTACCCGATCACCAGGTAGGTCGTGGTGGCCACGCTGACCACGGCGAGGACGGTCGCCGGGGCCCGGCGGCGCGCCAGCAGGGCCAGCGCGGCGACCACGATCAGCACCCGACAGAAGGCGTCCACCGGCCTCGACCCGGGTTGGTCGTCACCAGCCAGGTCGGTGCCGAGCAGCCCGAAGCCGAGCAGCGCCAGGGCGAGCGCGGAGTCTGCCGCTGCCCAGTGCCACCTCTGCTGACCGCCACACCACATGGCCGTCATTCTGCCCGCGCCGACGGGCCTCGGCGTGCGTCCACGAGCGGGACCGCACCTACGCTCCCGGACGTACCCGCCGCCTCAACCCCGGCGGCGAGGCAGGCCAGCAGGCTCCGGCGTGGGGCGGCCGGCGGCGGACATGCCCGTGAGCGATATGACACACAGGTATAAATATGCCGCAGAGTCATACCGCTCACGGCGGACAGCTGGCTCGCACGGGGCGCGCTCGCAGCCCCGCAGCGCCGCAGCCCCGCAGCCCGCAGCACAGCGGCCACCGTCGGGTCAGATGGCGGCGAGGACCGCGGCCTCCAGGCGTGCTCGGGCGTCGTCGTCCGGCCAGCCACCAACGAGGTAGAAAGCGTCCACCACGTCGGCGCCGAGGGTGGAGATGCGGGCCGCGCGGACCAGGGCACCCGCCTCGTCGAGCGCGCAGGCGACTCGGTAGAGCAACCCGGCGGCGTCGGCCGCGCGCAACTCCAGCAGCACGGCGTCGGTGGCCGCCTCGCGGTGCCAGACAACCCGGGGAGCCGCACCGCCGCCGCGGGCGGCGAGCGCACGGCCGCGCAGCCGCTGGGTGACCGACACGTCACCGCCGACCGCACGACGCAGGTCGGCGCGCAGCGGCACCGGATCCGGCGGCAGGCCGTAGCGGGGTTGCACCCGGCACTCGACCAGGGCACGGCCGTCGACCACGGACGCGTCGGCGGAGATCACTTCCAGCCGGTGCAGGGCCAGGCAGCCGGCAACCGTGGCGAGCAGGCCCCGCCGGTCGGCCGCCGCGACCGACACCCGGTCCCCGGTCAGGTGGACGACTGGCAGTGGCCCGGCCAGCAGTGCCGGGTCCGGAGCCGGAGGCTCCGGCAGCACGCCGGTGTCCAGTGCGGTGCGAACCCGGGCGACCAGCTCGGCGACGAGTCGGCCCTTCCAGTCCGACCAGGCCGCCGGCCCGGTCGCCGCCGCGTCGGCACGGACCAGCGCGTGCAGCAGGTCGAGGGTGCCGGTGTCGCCGACCGCCTCGGCCACCGAGGCGATGGTGACCGGGTCGGCCAGGTCCCGGCGGGTGGCCACGTCGGGCAGCAGCAGGTGCAATCGGACCAGCGTGCCGATCAGCTCGACTTCGTCGGGAGGCAGACCGACCCGGGTCGCCACCGCCTGGGCCAGTGGCACACCGACGGTGCTGTGATCACCGGTGAGGCCCTTGCCGATGTCGTGCAGGAGGGCACCGAGAAGCAGCAGGTCGGGGCGTTCCACCTCGCGGGCGTGCCGGCTGGCCTCGTGAGCGGCCTGCACGAGGTGCCGGTCCAGGGTGTAGCGGTGCACCGGGTTGTGCTGCGGCAGGCTGCGCAGCCGGGTCCACTCGGGCAGCCAGCCGTCGACCAACCCGTACCGGTCGCTGGTCTCCCAGGCGGGCACCAGGCCGGGCCCGGCGCCGAGGAGAGTGGTCAGCGCGGCCCGGGCATCAGCCGGCCAGGGCGCGGGCAGTGGCGGGCAGTAGGCCGCCAGCCACTCGCAGGTGGCCCGGGCGATCGGGAGCCGGGTCGTGGCCGCAGCGGCGGCCACCCGCAGCGAGAGGCTCGGGTCTGGGCGTGCCCCGATCGCCGTCCGGGCCAGCACCAACTCGCCGTCGTGCTCGACCACGTCGCGGGCCACCGGGCGGCGCGCGGAGCGGCCGTTGCCGCCCCGGGCCCGGCCGGAGCGCAGCCGGTCGGCGGCACGGAACGCGTCATCCAGAGCGTGGCTGACCGTGCGGGCATCACCGGCGACCCGCCGCAGGAGTGCGTCACCGTCCTCAAGAGCGAGCAGGGCAGCCACCCCGTCGCGTTCCTGGGCGATCAACCGGTCGACCCGTCGACCGACCTGCTGGTGCAGGGCGTCGCGGGTGTCCAGCAGGCGCAGGTGGGCGGCGCGCACGGCCGGACGCAGCGCGTCGGTGATGCCGGCGGCGGAGATCGCCCGCAGCAGACCCACGTCGCGCAGGCCACCGGCAGCCTCCTTGAGGTCGCCCTCCAGCAGGAACGCCAGCTCACCGTGGGCCTGCCAGCGGGCGGTGGTGACCTCCCGCAGGCCGGGCAGGTGACGTACGGCGGTGCGCCGCCAATGATCGGCGGCGGTGCGGATCAAGGCGTCAGCCAGCGCCTGGTCGCCCACGACCAGCCGGGCGTCGAGCAGCCCGAGGGCGACCTTGACGTCGTCCTGGGCAACCGATAGCGCCTCGGCGACGGTTCGTACCGAATGGTCGAGCCGCAGGCCCGCATCCCAGATCGGGTACCAGATCGAGGCGGCCAACTCGTCCGTGCCCGGCACGCCCGCGTGCAGCAGAACCAGGTCGAGATCGCTGTACGGAGCACACTGCCGCCGACCCAACCCCCCGACAGCGAGCAGTGCCACCCCGTCCCGCCCGGCGAGCAACCCGCGCAGGAAGGAGTCGTAAGCCCCCGCCCGTGCCAGCCGAGCCGCCTCGCCGATCCCCCCGGGAACGCCGACGACCTCGTTGATCAAGAGGTTCGCGTCACCGTCGCCGGCGTGCCCTGACGCGTTCTTCTTGATCAACGAGGTCATGTCGGTCGTTGTCCTGGTCAGAGCGCGTCTAGGCCGCGTTCGCCGGTACGCACCCGGACGACCTCTTCGACACCGGTTACCCAGACCTTGCCGTCGCCGATCTTGCCCGTACGGGCTGCCCCGACGATGGCGTCCACGACCTTGTCGACGTCGATCTCGTCGGTGAGCACCTCGACCCGGATCTTGGGCAGGAACTCGACCGTGTACTCGGCACCCCGGTAGACCTCGGTGTGCCCCTTCTGCCGCCCGTACCCCTGAACCTCGCTGACGGTCAGCCCGGCCACCCCGAGGGCGTGCAGGGCCTCCTTCACCGCGTCCAGTTGGTACGGCTTGATGACTGCGGTCACCAGCTTCATGTCCAACCCCTCCATCCCAGGAACGTTAACCGGCGACCTTTTCGCTGACCGGCTCGGCGGAGTCCGCCTCCGGCTTGGCGGCGCTCGTCGTGCCGCCACCGGGGGTGCCGATGCCAGCCATCGCGAACGCGCTGCCCGTGCCGCCGCCGGCCGGGGACAGGTCGTAGCTGCTCTCGGCGTGCTCGCCGATATCGATGCCCTCGACCTCGGCCTCGGCCTTGACGCGGAAGCCGATCGTCTTCTCGATGCCGAAGGCGAGCACCCAGGCGATGCCGAACGACCAGACGGTGACGATCAGGCCGGCGAGGGCCTGCCGCCCGAGCTGGGTGACGCCGCCGCCGTAGAAGAGGCCGTCGGAGCCACCCACCACGTCGGTGATCGCGGCGTTGACCGAGTTGGTGGCGAAGAGACCGAGCCAGAGCGAGCCGATCCAGCCACCGACGAAGTGCACGCCGACCACGTCGAGGGAGTCGTCGTAGCCGAGCTTGTACTTCAGGCTGACGGCGAGCGCACACACGGCACCGGCGACGATGCCGAGCAGGACGGACGCCCACGGTGCGATGAAACCACAGGCCGGGGTGATGGCGACCAGGCCGGCGACGGCGCCGGACGAGGCACCGACCATCGTCGGCTTACGGGTCTTGACCCACTCGACCGCGATCCAGCCGAGCACCGCCGCCGCCGTGGCGAGCTGGGTGTTGATGAAGGCGAGGCCGGCGACCGAGTCGACGGTCAGCTCCGAGCCGGCGTTGAATCCGAACCAGCCGAACCACAGCAGACCGGCACCGAGCGCGACCAGCGGGATGTTGTGCGGCTTCATGCCCTCGCGCGGCCAACCGAGCCGCTTGCCGAGCACCAGAGCCACGGCCAGGGCCGCCGCACCGGCGTTGATGTGCACCGCCGTGCCACCGGCGAAGTCCAGTGCGTGGATGTGCAGCCCTTCGGCACCGCCGCCGATGAAGCCGCCGCCCCACACCCAGTGCGCGACCGGGAAGTAGACCAGGGTGGCCCAGCCGAACGCGAACAGCAGCCAGCCGGCGAACTTGGCCCGGTCGGCGATGGCACCACTGATCAGCGCGACGGTGATGACCGCGAAGACCATCTGGAAGGCCATGAACACGTAGAGCGGAATCCCGATGCCGCTGGGGTTCTCCGCCGTGGCGCCCCACAGGTCGGTCTCGGCGAGGAAGGTCTTGGTGCCGAAGTACGTGCCCGGGTTGCCCAAGAAGCCGTTCACGTCGGTCCCGAAGGCGACGCTGAATCCGTAGAACCACCACAGAATTGAGATGAGCCCGATAGCCGAGAAGCTCATCATCATCATGTTGAGTACGCCCTTGGCCCGGTTGAGGCCGCCGTAGAACAGCGCCAGTCCGGGGGTCATGAGCAGCACGAGCGCGGTCGAAACCAGCAGCCAAGTGGTATTGGCGCCGTCGATCGTCGGTGCTTCAGGCACGCTGGCCTCCTAAAGGTGAAGTCCTCCTTCGCGGCTTTCCGGGGCAGCGTCGCCCGTTGGCCGGTTGCGCGGAAGCTTCGCGGCCGGCTGTTTCACCCAAGGTCCCGTGCGGGTTTCCGTTCCGTGACGGGTTGTTTCGTACGTGTCACGAACTCTGCACACTAGGCGGCATGGACGGTGGTGGATCGCCCGGACGGCGAACGTCGATGACTGACTGGCCACTCGCATCGACCGGTCCGCTTGCCGGGACCGGCCGAGCATCGACCGGTCGGCGCTCAGCGGAGGGCGTTCTCCAGGGCGTGCCGCTCGTAGTCGAGCAGCCGCAGATCGCGCATCGGCCGGCGCAGGTGACCCTTGTGCACGATCCGGACGAACGCCGGCTCACCGGCGGCGGCCATTCGGCGGATCCCCTCGACGTGGTCCACGATCCTTTTGCGGATGGTGCGGATCAGCCGGTGCCGGTCCCGCGGGATCAGCCCGTACGCGTCGGCGAAGAGCCGTAGCCGGCGCGGCCGGTCCGGGTGCTTCCAGCCCAGCGTGATCGAGTCCCGGTCCGCGAAGATCGGCACCCAGGTCCAGGCCGCGTACGCCACGTCGTAGATCCGCGCTCCGGGCGAGGCGAGGTCGAAGTCGATCAGCCCGAGGGTGCCGTCCGGCCGCCAGATCACGTTGTGCGGCGCGGCGTCGTGGTGGCAGATCACCTCGGTGTCCGGCGGCGGGGGCCCGAACGAACGCCAGACCGCCCCCGGTTGCGGAGTGAAGCCGTACTGCGCGTCGTGGAACATCCGCAGCATGGTGGCGACGGTGACCAGCGCCTCATCGGTCACCCAGTGCGGGGCGAGCGGATATTCTCCGCACTCCCCCTCCAGGTACGACAGGACCTCACGGTTGCGCTCGTCCATGCCGAGCGCTCGTGGTGCGCCGGTGAAACCCACGTACTCCAGGTGGCGCAGCAGGGCGTGCACGGATGGTGTCCACGGCCCGGCGTTGCGGCGGACCGTGTCACCGACACGGACGACGGTGCTCACGTTGCCGCCGTGCAGCGGGATCTCCTGCGAAGTCACGTACGGTCTCCCGAGGCGCTGCGAAGGGTGTCCGGGCTCTCGCCAGCCCGCGTACGCGCGGTTGTCACTGGTCACCCGAGACTACGCGTCCCGTCCGGCGGCCTCGGTCCCCAGCAACGCGTCAACGAACTGCGCCGGGTCGAACGGGGCCAGGTCGTCCTTGCCTTCGCCGAGGCCGACCAGCTTCACGGGGATGCCGAGCTTGCGCTGGACGGCGATCACGATGCCGCCCTTGGCGGTGCCGTCGAGCTTGGTCAGGACCACACCTGTCACGTTGACCACCTCGGTGAAGACCCGGGCCTGTTCCAGGCCGTTCTGCCCTGTTGTGGCGTCCAGGATGAGCAGGGTCTCGTCGATCGGGCCCTGCTTCTCCACCACGCGCTTGACCTTGCCCAGTTCGTCCATCAGGCCGACCTTGTTCTGCAGGCGGCCAGCGGTGTCGATGAGCACGGTGTCCACGCCGGTGTCGATGCCGCGCTTGACCGCGTCGAAGGCGACGCTGGCGGGGTCGGCGGCCTCGGGCCCACGGACGGTTTCCGCACCGACGCGCGAGCCCCAGGTCTCCAACTGGTCGGCGGCGGCGGCGCGGAACGTGTCCGCGGCGCCGAGCAGCACGCTACGGCCGTCGGCCACCAGCACCCGGGCGATCTTGCCGCAGGTGGTGGTCTTGCCTGCGCCGTTGACGCCGACGACCAGGACCACGGCCGGCACGCCGTCCTTCGGGGCGGTCCGCAACGACCGGTCCAGGCTCGGGTCGAGCGCGTTGACCAACTCGGCGGCGAGCAGTGCCCGCAGCTCGGAGGCCGAGCGGGTGCCGAGCACCTTGGTCCGCTCGCGGAGCCGGTCGACGATGTCGCGGGTGGCGTCGACGCCGACGTCGGCGGTGATCAGGCTGTCCTCGATCTCCTCCCAGACGTCCTCGTCGAGGTGGTCGCGGGCGAGCAGGCCGAGCAGGCCCTTGCCGAAGACGTTCTGCGAGCGCGACAGACGCGAGCGGAGCCGGACCAGACGCCCGGCGGTCGGCTCGGGCACCTCCACGGGTGCCTCAAGCACCGGTGGCGGCTCGATCAGGACACCGGTGGACAGATCCGACTCCGGTGCCTCGACCGGCGGGCCGGCGAGGTCTTCCTCAGCTCTGGTGTCGACCTCGGTGCGCGGCAGCGGCGGCTCGGGCCGCCGCCGCAATCGCGGCACGACCAGCCCGACTGTGCCGGCGATCAGCACACCGAGCAGGACCAGAGCGAGGACGAGATATTCGGCCATGCCGGAATCCTGTCAGATGCGGGCGGCGGCGTCCCAGCCACCGCACCCCGAGCGCCGCCCGGAGTCTCAGCCACCGCCCCCCGGGCGGTGCCAGGAAGCGGCGGTAGGCTCGGCCGCATGCCCGCCGCACACCTCCTCATCGGCCCACTTCTGCGGCGAGTGGTGGACACCCGGGCCACCGTCTGGGTGGAGACGGCCGCGCCCGCCGTGGTCACCGTCCGCACCGCCAGCGGCGCCACCGGCACCGCGCCCACCTTCTCGGCGTACGACCACCACTACGCCCTCGTGGTGGTGGAGGGGCTCACCCCGGACAGCGAGACCACCTACGAGGTGCTGGTCGACGATGAGTTGGTCTGGCCGGTGGCGGGCAGCGGGTTCCCGCCGAGCGTGATCCGCACCCGGGCCGCCGATGACCGGGACCAGCCGGTCAGCCTGATCTTCGGCTCCTGTCGGGAGACCACCCAGCACGCCACCACCAGGAAGCTGCCGCCGGACGCCCTGGACGCGTACGCCCGGCGGTTGATGGCCGACCCGGAGTCGAACCCGCTCCCTGACCTGCTGGTGCTGCTCGGTGACCAGGTCTACGCCGACGTCACCTCGCCCACGGTGCGCCGGCTGCTGCGTCGGCGGCGGCGGCGTCCGAAGGACGCCCCGGCCGACCAGGTGGTGAGCTTCGACGAGTACACCAAGCTCTACCTGGAGTCCTGGCGTGATCCGGAGATCCGCTGGCTGCTCTCCACCGTGCCGAGCGTGATGATCTTCGACGACCACGAGATCATCGATGACTGGAACACCTCGGCAGCCTGGCGTGCGGAGGTGCGCGAACAGCCGTGGTGGCAGGAGCGGATCGGCAGTGGGCTCGCGTCGTACTGGGTCTACCAGCACCTGGGCAACCTCTCCCCCGACGAGATCGCCGCCGATCCGGTCTTCGCCAAGGTCTCCGCCGCCGAGGACGCCACGGGCGTGTTGCGCGAGTTCGGGCACCGGGTCGATCAGGAATCGGACCTGGCGCACGACACCGAACGCTGGCGCACGGTGCAGTACCAGTGGAGTTACGCACTGGACCTGGGCCGCACCCGCCTGGTCATGCTGGACAACCGGTGCAGCCGGGTGCTCGACGCGGGCAGTCGGGCCATGCTGCCGCCCGGCGAGTGGTCCTGGTTCCTCGACCAGGCGCACGGGGTCTACGACCACCTGGTGGTCGGCGCTTCGCTGCCCTGGCTGCTCCCGCAGGGCATCCATCACATCGAGGCGTGGAACGAGAAGCTGGCCGAGTCGCGTCGCCCCTGGGTGGCACGGGGGGCTGAGAGGCTGCGCCGCGCACTGGATCTGGAGCACTGGGCGGCGTTCCGGCGTTCCTTCGAGGCACTCGCGGAGACTTTCGCCCGTATCGGGACCGGCACCCCGACGCAGTCTGGCGCGCGGGTCGGTGCCGGTCCGGCGTACGCCCCGCCGGCGTCGATCAGTGTGCTCTCCGGGGATGTGCACCACTCGTACGTGGCTCGGGCCCGGTTCCTCGACCCGGCGGTGGTCACTCCGGTGCACCAGCTCACCTGCTCGCCGATCCACAACCAGGTGCCGGCCGGCATCCGTCCGCTGATGCGGTTGGGCTGGTCGTCCGGCCCGGCGGGGGCCACTCGGGCGCTGGCCCGCTCGGCGGGTGTCCGCCGCCCCAAGGTGCGGTGGCACAAGCTGGCCGGCCCCTACTTCGGCAACGCCGTCGCCACCCTGACCCATGAGGGCCGGGCGGCCGAGGTGACCATCGAGGGCACGACGAGCGACGGTCACCTACGCCGAGTGATGCACCGCCAGCTCTCCGATGCCGACTGAGCAACGTCACCCGTACTCTCTACGCCGTGGACGAGCACCTGCCGGAGCCGATCCGGGCAGTCGAGCACGAATTGACAGCTCTGCTGCGTCGCGGGCGGGCGGTTTCGTGGGAAATCGCCCGAGAAGTGCACCCGAACCTTGAGCCGAACACCTATGGGCTGTTGCTCTGGTTGCGGCGCAGTGGGTCGATTCGGTTGACCGAGTTGGCGTCGCGGCTCGGTGTGGGCAAGGGGACGCTGAGCCGGCAGATCAACGCGCTGGAGGTGCTCGGTCTGGTCCACCGCGACCCGGATCCGAGCGATCGGCGGGCCGCCCAGATCAGCATGACCGATGAGGGCCAACGCCGGTTCGACGTGGCCAGATCCGCCCGGTTGGGCGAGTTCTTACGCGCCCTGGACGGCTGGCCGGAGCGGGACATCGAGGAGTTCGCTCGACTGCTCGGCCGTTTCAACGACTCCTGGCAGTGACGCCCCGAGGACGGGGAATGGCGCACCGCTCGCACAAGTTGTTGCTTCAGGCAACCAAGGCATACGGTTGCTTCAGGCAACTCTCAGGCGACCCGCGTACACAGCTCGCCGCCGTTCCACCTCTACTCCGCTCGGAGGCAACAAACGATGAGCCAGGCGACAGCGCCCACTCGGGCGACCGCCGTCAACATGACCCACCGGCAGATCCTGGAGGCGCTCTCCGGCCTGCTGCTGGGCCTGTTCGTCGCGATCCTCTCCTCTACGGTCATCTCGAACGCGCTGCCGCGGATCATCACCGAACTGCACGGCGGCCAGTCCGCGTACACCTGGGTAGTGACCTCGGCCCTGCTCGCGACCACCGCGACCACCCCCATCTGGGGCAAGATGGCCGACCTGACCAGCAAGAAGACCCTCGTGCAGCTCGCCCTGGGGATCTACGTGCTGGGCTCGGTGCTGGCCGGCCTCGCGCAGGGCACCGGCGAGCTGATCGCCTGCCGCGTGCTGCAGGGCGTCGGCGCCGGTGGCCTCACCGCGCTCGCCCAGGTGATCATGGCCACGATGATCGCGCCGCGCGAGCGGGGTCGCTACAGCGGCTACCTCGGTGCCGTGATGGCCGTCGGCACCATCGGCGGCCCGCTGATCGGCGGCGTGATCGTCGACACCTCCTGGCTCGGCTGGCGCTGGTGCTTCTACGTCGGCGTGCCGTTCGCCATCGTCGCGCTGATCGTGCTGCAGAAGACCCTGCACCTGCCGGTGATCAAGCGGAAGGCCGAGATCGACTGGTGGGGCGCCACCCTGATCACCGCGGCCGTCTCGGTGCTGCTGATCTGGGTCTCGCTCGCCGGTAACCAGTTCGCCTGGGCCTCCTGGCAGACCGCCGCCATGGTGATCGGTGGCCTGCTCCTCGGCGCGCTGGCGATCCGGGTGGAGACCCGGGCAGCCGAGCCGATGATCCCGCCGCGGCTGTTCCGCAAGCGCACCATCTTCCTCGCCGTCATCGCGAGCATCGCGGTCGGCGTGGGCATGTTCGGCGCGTCGATCTTCCTCGGCCAGTACTTCCAGATCAGCCGTGGCGAGAGCCCGACCATGGCCGGCCTGATGACCCTGCCGATGATCCTCGGCCTGCTGGTCGCCTCCACGGTGGGCGGGCGGATCATCACCAAGACCGGCCGTTGGAAGCGGTTCCTGGTGACCGGCTCGGCGCTGCTCACCATCGGCTTCGCGCTCATGGGCACGCTGCGCGCGGACACCAGCTTCACCCTGCTCAGTGTCTACATGGTGCTGATCGGCGTCGGCCTGGGTCTGACCATGCAGAACCTGGTCCTCGCCGTGCAGAACACCGTCGGCCCGCACGAGCTCGGCGCCGCCAGCTCGGTGGTGGCATTCTTCCGCAGCCTCGGCGGCGCGATCGGTGTCTCCGCGCTCGGCGCGGTGCTCGCCCACAAGGTCAAGGGCTACACCGCCGACGGGCTGGCCCAGCTTGGCATCCCCGCGTCCAGCTCGGGCAGCAGTGGCACCCTGCCCGACGTGCACACCCTGCCCGGCCCGCTGCGGGCAGTGGTGGAGGGCGCGTACGGCCACGGTGCCGGTGACATCTTCCTGACCGCCGCACCCTTCGCGCTGATCGCGCTGATCGCGGTGAGCTTCATCAAGGAGGTCCCACTGCGACAGCACAACGGCAACCCGGTTTCCGGCGAGGCCGAGCGGGAATCGACAGTCGCTGCCGGCGCTGGTTCACCCGTGATCCGTACCGGCGAGCAGAGGTGAGGTAGAGCCATGAGCGTGGGAGCAGCGGACCGCGAGGAGTACGGTCCCCGGACCCGCCCGCTGCCCTTCGAACGGGGCACGGACGGCCCGCGGGTGATCATGGTGGGCGTCGACGGCACCCGCACCTCCGAGCGGGCCGGCTCCTACGCCGCCGGCCTGGCCCGCCGGCAGGGCGCCGCCCTGCTGGTGGTCTTCGTCAGCTCGGCGAACGGACTGAGCGCGCTGGTGCCCGGGATGGACGCCGGCGCGCTTCAGCGCACCCACGACGAGTTGGCCAACGATCTGCGTCGGGAGTGCCGGCGCTGGGCCGAGCAGTGGGGCATTCCACTGACCTTCCTGTTCCGGCGCGGCGACGCGTACGGCGAACTGTGCGCGGCAGCCGACGAGTTCCAGGCCGACATGGTGTTGGTGGGTGCCTCCGAGCAGGCCGGTCACCGGTTGGTCGGCTCGGTCGCCACCCGCCTGGTCCGCACCGGCCACTGGCCCGTCGTCGTGGTGCCCTGATAACCCGTCGCGGCATGTCGGGAAGCCGGGCAAGATGCGCGGCATGACCTGGATCGCACCGGAGATCACCCGGACCCCCGAACCGTACGTCGGCGACGAGCGCACCATGCTCGACGGCTGGCTCGACTACCACCGTCAGACGCTCCTGCACAAATGCGCCGGTTTGACCGAGGAGCAGTTGCGTACGCCGAGCGTGGAGCCATCCGGGCTGACGCTGCTCGGTCTGGTCCGGCACCTGGCCGAGGTCGAGATGTGGTGGTTCCGGGAGAACTTCGCCGGCGAGCAGGTCGACTACCCGTACTTCACCCCGGAGACGCCGGACGCCGACCACGACGTCAGCGACGCTGACGCCGAGGCCGACTTCGCCATCTTCCACCGCGAGGTGGCGCTGGCCCGCGAGGCCGCCGCCGGCCACGCACTCGACGAGACGTTCACCGAGGTCAGCGCCAAGAAGCGCACGTTCAACCTGCGCTGGGTGTACGTGCACATGATCGAGGAGTACGCCCGGCACAACGGCCACGCCGACCTGATCCGGGAACGCATCGACGGCGTCACCGGCGAGTGACCGGCGCTCAGTAGTCCAGAGCCGCCCGCAGGTAACGCAGGTCGGCGTGGCCGCCCCAGCGGTGCGCCGACAGCCCGGCGGATCGGGCACCTCGCACGGCCCAGTCCTCGTCGTCGACGAAGAGGACCCGGGCCGGCGGGGTGGCCAGGGCCACGCAGGCAGCCTGGAAGTAGTCCGGAGCGGGCTTGTGCACCCCGAGCGTCGACGAGTTGACCACCACGTCCAGCTCGCCGACCAGACCGAGGGCGGCCAGATCGGCGTCGAGCAGGTCGGTGGCGTTGGTGGCCAGGCCGACCCTGATCCCGGCGGCACGCACCTCACGGACGAAGTCGAGCACCTCGGTGTCCACCTCACCCCGGTAGCGCTGCCACTGCTCCACCGCAGCGCGGGCCCGGTCCGGGCCACCGGCCGGCTCGGCGAGCGCGTCGGCCACGCTGCTCATCCATTCGGCGTGGCTGACCTGACCGGTGAGCACCGGCTGGAGCCGCCCCCACTGCATGGCGATCTCGCCGAGCACCCCCGCGGAGAGGCCGTACTCCCGCTCGACAACGGCGGCCACCGCCGGGTCCCACCGGCGCAGTACACCGTCGAAGTCCAGCAGGAGCGCCGTCGCGCGTTCCCGAGCCACTACCCGTTCTCCTCGCCGCGGCTGTGCCGCTGGTCGTCCTCGTCGGCCCGATTGAGCCGTTGACTGATCACCTGGGTGACCCCGCTGCGCATGGTCACTCCGTAGAGCGCGTCGGCGATCTCCATCGTCCGCTTCTGGTGCGTGATGACGATCAGCTGGCTCTTCTCCCGCAACTGTGCCAGCAACGTGATCAAACGGCCCAGGTTCACGTCGTCCAGGGCCGCCTCCACCTCGTCCATGATGTAGAACGGGCTGGGCCGGGCGCGGAAGATCGCCACCAGCATGGCCACCGCGGTCAGCGACCGCTCGCCACCGGAGAGCAGAGACAGTCGCTTGATCTTCTTGCCCGGCGGGCGGGCCTCCACCTCGACACCGGTGGTGAGCAGGTCGTCGGGGTCGGTAAGGATCAGCCGGCCCTCGCCACCGGGGAAGAGCACGGTGAACACCTGCTCGAACTCCCGCGCAGTGTCCTCGAACGCGCTGGCGAAGACCTCCAGGATCCGCTCGTCCACGTCCTTGACCACGGTGAGCAGGTCCCGACGGGTGGCCTTGAGATCCTCCAGCTGCTCGGAGAGGAACTTGTAGCGCTCCTCCAGTGCGGCGAACTCCTCCAACGCGAGCGGGTTGACCTTACCGAGCAGGGCCAACTCGCGTTCCGCCTTGGCCGCCCGCTTCTCCTGCACCGGCCGCTCGTAGCGCACCGGCTCGGGCACCGGCAGGCCGTCGCGTTCGGCCGCCGCGACATCGACCTGGGTAGGCGGGACGGGCTGAGCAGGGCCGTACTCGGCGACAAGCGTCTCCACGTCCAACCCGAAGTCCTCGGCGGCCTTCGCCTCCAACTGCTCGATGCGCAGCCGCTGCTCCGCACGGGCCACCTCGTCACGGTGCACCTGGCTGGTCAGCCGCTCCAACTCCGCGCCGAGCCGCTTGGCCGCACCGCGTACCTCCTGCAGCTCTGCCTCGCGCGCGGCGCGTTCCAGGGCGACGGCGTCGCGGTGCTCCTCGGCCGTCGCGATCGAGGTGGTGAGCCGGGTGAGCGCCTCCCGGGCGCCACCGGCGACGGCCCGGGCGATGCCCGCGCCCCGGGTCCGCGCTGCCCGCCGCGCCGCAGCGCGTTCCCGGGCGGCCCGCTCCGCGGTGGCCTGCCGGGCCAGCGAGTCGGCCCGGCCGGCGATCGAGGAGACGCGCTCCTCGGCGGTACGCACCGCGAGCCGGACCTCCATCTCGTTCTGCCGTGCCTGCGGCACCATGGCGGCGAGCTGGTCCCGCTCCTCGGTGGAGGGCTCGGCGTCGACCGGGGTCTCCTCGGCCAGCCGCAGCCGCTCCGCCAACTCGTCGAGCGTGGTGAGGTCCCGCTGCCGGGCCGCCTCGGCGCGGGCTCGGGATTCACCCAGGCGGTCGGTCTCCGCCTTCGCGGAACGCGCCGCCGCGCCCAACTCGGCCAGCCGGCGGGCCGCGGCGTTGCGGTGGCTCTCCGCCTCGCGTTTCTCGGCGGCGGCGTGCTGCACGGCATCCTTGGCGGCGGCCACCTCGGCACGCGCCTCGACGAGCTGGTCACGCAACTCCGCGCCGCCATGCTCGGCGGTCAGCCGGTTGGTACGGGCCTCCTCGACGGCCGCCTGCACCTCGATGTAGCTCGGGGCCTTGGCCGACCCGCCAGCCGCCGCGTACGCCCCGACCACGTCACCGTCCGGGGTGACCGCCCGTAACTCGGGGTTGCTGGCGACCAACTCGGCCGCAGCGGCGAGATCATCGACGAGCACCACGTCCCGCAGTGCCCGGTGCACCGCCGGACGCAGCTCGGCGCTGCACTCGACCAGGTCGGGGGCCCAGCGGGCCTCATCGGGCAGCTTCGGGCGCAGCGCGTCCGCGGAGCCGGTCATGCCAGGCCCCGCCGGGCTGCCGACGAGCAGACCGGCCCGGCCGGCGTCGGAGATCTTCAGCAGCCGCATTGCCTCGACAGCCTCGTCCACCCCGCTGACAGCGACCGCATCGGCGAGACCGCCGAGCGCGGCGGCCAGCGCGGCCTCGTGGCCCGGCGCGACGGTGAGCAGCCCAGCGAGGCTGCCGAGCAGGCCAGGCACCTCGCCGGCGCGGGAGAGCAGCGCACCCGCGCCGTCCTTGCGGCGCAGCCCCAGTGCGAGCGCCTCCTCCCGGGCTTTCCAGGTGGCAGCGTCCTTCTCCGCCGTCCGCTCGGCGTCGGCCAGCGATCGCACGGTGGCCTGCGCCCGCTCCTGCACGGCAACCGCCTCGGCGTGCCGGGCGTCCAGGTCGGCGTTGTCCCGGTCGGCCTCGGTGGACTGGGCGGCCACTGCGTCCAGGTCGGCCTGCGCCTGCTCGGCGCGGCCCAACGCGTCGGCGTGCGCGACGGCGAGCCGTTCGATCTCCTCACCGGCGCTGGTGGTCCGGGCCCGTGCAGAGTTGACCTGACCGGTGAGCCGCGCCATCCCCTCCCGCCGGTCGGCGATGGCCTTGGCGGCGGCGACCAGCTCCCGCTCGGCGGCGGCAAGCTGTCGTTCCAGGTCCTGGCGGTGCTCGACCGCCTCGGCCAGCCGGATCTGGTCGTCGGTGAGCGCCCCGCGCAGCTCCTCCTCCTGCTCGCGGACGCGTTCCGCCTCGGCCTCCAGCTGGTCCGGGTCGCGGCCGGGCCGCTCGTCGTCGCCGCTGGCGCTGAGGTGCCGCAGCCGTTCCCGGGCCAACTGCTCGATCGAGCGGAAGCGTTCCTGCAGGGCCGACAGCTTGTACCAGGTGTCCTGGGCAGCGGCGAGCAGCGGAGCGTCCTCGGCCAGCGCGGCCTCCAGCTCGCCGAGCCGGCCCTGCACCTCGGCGTGCTCGCCCTCGATCTGCTCGCGCCGCTCCCGCAGCGCCGTCTCGTCGGCGATCTCCCGGTCGAGAGTGGTACGCAGGGTGGCCAGGTCGTCGGCGAGTAGCCGAAGTCGGGCGTCGCGCAGGTTGGCCTGGATGGCGGCGGCACGCCGGGCGACCTCCGCCTGCCGGCCCAGCGGCTTGAGCTGGCGGCGCAGCTCGGCGGTGAGGTCGCCGAGGCGGTTGAGGTTGGTCTGCATCGCGTCGAGCTTGCGCAGGGCCTTTTCCTTGCGCTTGCGATGCTTGAGGACGCCAGCCGCCTCCTCGATGAACGCCCGGCGGTCTTCCGGCTTGGCGTGCAGCATGCCGTCGAGTCGGCCCTGCCCGACGATGATGTGCATCTCCCGGCCGATGCCGGAGTCGGACAGCAGCTCCTGGATGTCGAGCAACCGGCAGGTGTTGCCGTTGATCTCGTACTCGCTCTCGCCAGAGCGGAACATCCGGCGGGTGATGGAGACCTCGGTGTACTCGATCGGCAGCGCGCCGTCGGTGTTGTCGATGGTGAGGGTGACCTCAGCGCGACCCAGCGGCGCCCGGCCGGCGGTGCCGGCGAAGATGACGTCCTCCATCTTGCCGCCGCGCAGGGCCTTGGCGCCCTGCTCGCCGAGGACCCAGGCGATGGCGTCGACGACGTTGGACTTGCCCGAGCCGTTCGGGCCCACCACGCAGGTGATCCCGGGCTCCAGCTTCAACGTCGTGGCAGAGGCGAAGGATTTGAACCCCTTCACCGTCAGGCTCTTGAGATACACCTTCTCGATCCTCGTCCGGTGGCCGCCGTACCGTCGCCGGCTGTGGGGACCTGGGTGAACTCGCAGACTAACCCGGAGGCGGGAGCGGGCCGGCACGCGACCCGCCCCGGGTCGCGTCGGTCGAGGGCGCGCTGTTGTTCCGTCGGCCGCGAAAAAGACAAGGGCCGTTCATGATCGGCTTATCGGTCGGCGCGCTATTCGCTCACGGTCGGCATGGTTCCGACGCGATCGAACACAAGATCGTAAATCGTCGGCACCGAAAGGTGCCGGACAGTGTTGCGCGCCGGCACAGACGTGTCGGCGCGCATTTTGCGATAGTGCGATTCAGTTTTGTCGACGCGGAGATCAGGTCAGCGCCGGCTCGGCCAGACGGAGCAGATCGTCCGCCTCCGCCGCAGCCGCCGCGAGCCGATCATTGTCGGCACGCAGACGCGTGATCTCGAACTCCAGTGCCTGAACCCTGGCACGCAGTCGGGTGACCTCGTCGAGCAGACGCCGGTCGGGCGCTGCACCTACGTGGCCGTAGAGGGCCTTCGCCATGCTGACTCCTTGATATGCGCTGCCGGAAAGGCCGGCCAACGCGCGCCCAATTTGTACGCGGCTGTCATTCCAGGCTGTATCTGGGCATGACCGGGCGCGACTGGCGACACCTATATATTGAGCCGCAAACCCCTCCTCCGTCAAGTTCTCGCAGGCCGTAGATCATCTCCACGTCGACCTGTCCACTTGCCGGGGGCTGCCTCAAAGGCACGGACACGCTCTGTCCGGACACCTTTACTGTACGCCCGGATCCGCGGAAGTCCGCACCCCGGCGTCCGACTTCCCCTTAACTCTTCCTTAGCCACGTTGCCGCAGGTCGCGGGCGCGCCGTAGCGTCACCCCGGCCCGCAACCGACTGATGGAGGCATTGGCGTGCACGGCTGGACCGACCCGATGGACCCGAACGGCGCCCGCCGGCGCGCCGAGCGGCAGACCGACGAGCCGACCTGGCTGCACGACCGCCCGGAGCCCCGCTCGGCCTACCTGTTCGGTGACGGCCCCGACGAGCCCGCCGAACAACCGCACTGGGAGCAGCCCCCGGCCGGCCGGCAGCCGGACCCGGCGACCCGCGCGGGGTCGGCCGACACCCCTTGGCCGGCACACCGGCCGGAGCACGAGCCGACCGACGGCTGGCACCGCACCGGCCCGGTCGAGGCGACCACCGACGGCTGGCACCGCACCGGCCCGGCCGAGGCGGCCACCGGGCGCTGGCACACCGACGCTGACCCGGAGACGGCCGATGGCTCGCGCGCCGGTGCCGGCCGGCCGGGCGAGGGGCGGCATCGCTCCCCCCGCCGCTGGCGACGGCCGATCATGATCGGTGGCGCCGCCGCGGCAGCCACCCTCGTGGTGAGTTTCGGCGTCGGCGCGCTCGCACTGCCCGGCGGTGACGACGGGGCCAGTCAGCCGACGGCGGTCGACGACACCTTCGCCGCGTCGGCGGCACCGACCGAGCCGCCGGTCCTCGACACCCTCGCCGCACCCTCCCCGACCAGCACGCCCAGCCCGACCCGGCCGAGCCCGTCACCGAGCAAGACCGTCAAGCCCACCCCAGAGTCGTCACGTTCGACCGCCGCGTCGCGCCGCAGCGCTCCGCGTACCAGCGCGCCGAGCACGAGCAGCGGTTCCAGCGGCTCCAGCGGCTCCAGCGGCACCGTCAGCGCCCAGGCCCGCGAGGTGGTGGACCTGGTCAACGCCGAGCGGGCCAAGGCCGGCTGCAACGCGCTGAGCATCGACGACAAGCTGATGACCGCCGCCCAGCGGCACAGCCAGGATCAGGCCGACCACCAGAACATGTCGCACACCGGCAGCGACGGCAGCGACTCCGGTGTCCGGCTGGACCGGGTCGGCTACGCATGGCGCACGTACGGCGAGAACGTGGCCTGGAACCAGAAGACCCCGGCCGCAGTGATGGACGCCTGGATGAACAGCTCCGGGCACCGGGCCAACATCCTGAACTGCGCGTTCACCGAGATCGGTGTCGGCATCGCCAGCAGCAACGGGCCGTACTGGACGCAGGTCTTCGCAGCACCCCGCTGACCGCGCGTCGTTCGCGCCCCCGCGCTCGTTTGACCCGGTGAGGTACGCCGGGCCGGAACGTGGGGGCGGCGTATCGGTGAGGGCGGCGACGGGCCGTCCGGGACCCGGGAGCTGCCGATGCGGATCCGGCCGCGGCGACGCGCCGCCGTACGCCCACTGCGCCGCGTCCTGTCGGTGAGCGTCGTACTCGTCCTGGTGGTGCCGGCGTACGGGTGTCGACCCGAACTGACCCCGCCCGGCGCGCCCACCCCGTGGCCGGCCGCACAGGCCCGCCACTGGCAGTGGCAGTGGCAGCTCAGCGGCCCGCTCGACCCGACGGTGGACGCGGATGTCTTCCTGCTCGATCCGGTGACCACCACAGCCGCGCAGACCGCCGAGCTGCGTTCCCGGGACCGCCGGCTGATCTGCCAGGTGCACATCGGTTCGGTCCGCTCCGCCGACCCGGACGCCAGCCGGTTCCCGGACGTCGTGCAGGGCACTTCGGCTCGCCGACCCGACAGTCGGTGGCTGGACGTCCGGGGCTGGGACGCACTGGAGCCGGTCCTGGCCGACCGGTTCCGGCTGTGCCGGGGCAAGGGCTTCGGTGCGGTGGCGCTCGCCGACGCCGACGGGTACGCGTCTCGCACCGGCTTCCCGCTCGACTTCGACGACCAGTTGCTGTTCAACCGCCGACTCGCTCAGCTGGCCCGTTCGCTGAGCCTCTCCCCTGGGCTGGTCAACGACGTGCCGCAGCTCGCGGCGCTGGCCCCGGATTTCGACTTCACGGTCAACGAGGAGTGTATCCGGCTACATCAGTGCGCCAAACTGCTGCCGTTCGCCGACGCGGGCAAGCCGGTCTTCCACGTCGAGTACGCCGGCCCAACCGACGACTTCTGCGTGACCACCGTCGGCTACGGCTTCGCCTCGATCCGCAAGGACCGCGACTTGGATGCCTGGCGGGAAGCCTGCCCGCTGCCCTAACCCCAACCCACCCCAACCCACCCCAACCCAACCCAACCCACCCCACCCCACCCCAGCCCAGCCCACCCCACCCCAGCCCGCGATCTTGCACTTTCGGTCGTCGATTCGGCGGGGTTGGCCCGCTTTGTCGCGACGGAAAGTGCAAGATCGCGGGGCGAGGGGTGGGGGCGGGGGGTGGGGCGGGGGGTGGGGCGGGGGCTGGGCTGGGGCGGGCTGGGGTGGGGCGGGGCGGAGGGGCGGTTAGGGGACCGGCACCAGCTCCGGGGCAGATGCGGGCGGCTCGACGGGGGCGGGTGCCGGGCGCTGGCGCAGGAAACGCGGGGCCCACCAGTTGGCGTCGCCGAGCAGGGTCATCAACGCTGGTAGCACCACTCCGCGGATGATCGTGGCGTCCAGCAGGATCGCCGCCGCCAGACCGATGCCGAGCTGCTTCATGTCGATCGTGCTCAGCGTGGCGAAGATCGAGAACACCCCGACCATCACGATCGCCGCACTGGTCACCACCCCGGCCGAGGAAGTGATCCCGTACGACACGGCGTCGCGGTTGGCCATGCCGGCCCGGATCCCCTCGCGGATCCGACTGACCACGAACACGTGGTAGTCCATCGAGAGGCCGAAGAGGACCACGAAGAGGAACAACGGCAGCCAGGACACGATCGCGCCCATCGACGTGAAGCCGAGCAGCCCCTCGGCCCACTCGCCCTGAAAGATCAGCACCAACAGCCCGTACGCGGCACCGGCGGAGAGCAGGTTCAACGCGATCGAGCTTGCCGCGACCACCACCGACCGGAAGGTGAGCACCATGACCAGGAAGGTCAGCACCAGCACGAAGCCCATCACCAGCGGCAACTTCTTCCGAATGTGCTGTGCGTAGTCCTCACTCCCGGCCACGCTGCCGCCGACCGCGTACTCGATCCCGGGGATGCTCCGCAGTTCGGCCGGGACCAGGTCTTCGCGCAGCTTCTCCAGCGACTGCACCGACCGGTCGTCCCGGCTGGAGTACGGGGTGGCGACGTCCAGCACCGACACCCGCCGGTCGGCCGACACCTCGATCTTCGGGCCGTCCGCCTCGGTCGGGGCGAACAGCGGATCGCCGGAGGCTCGGGTGGACAGGTCGGTGAGGGCGGCGCGGACCCGATCGGCCTGCTCGGCCGGTGCGCGGACGGCCACCACGTGGTTGGTGCCGGTGCTCGGGAAAGCGGCGGTGAGCCGGTCGTACGCCTGCATTGCCGGCGTGGTGCGCGGCAGGTCCTCCATGCCGGGGAACTTCAGCTTCATGCCGAGCGCCGGCGCGGCCAGCACGAGCAGCAGGCCGACCGAGATAACCAGCGTCACCACCGGGGCGCGCAGCGCCGGCCGGAGCAGCGCCGGCCAGAGCCGGGGCGAGCGTGGCTCGCCGTGTCGGCCCGTACGCGGCGCGGTCAGCCGCCAGAGCAGCGGCACCCGGGGCCGGTCGACCCAACGGCCGAGTTTGGCCAGCAGGGCGGGCAGCACGGTCAGTGAGCCGATCACCGCGACGGCGACCACCAGGATCGAGCCGATGGCCAGGGACGAGAAGACCACGTCACCGGCGAGCAGCAGCCCGGCCATCGCAATGATCACCGCGATGCCGGAGACCACCACGGCGTGCCCGGAGGTTTCGGCGGCGATCTCCACCGCGTCCAGGCCGGAGCGGCCCTTGGCCCGTTCCTCCCGCTCTCGGCGGACGTAGAACAGCGAGTAGTCGACCCCGACCGCCATGCCGATCAGCAGGATCACGGGTGCCGTCGTGTCGGTGGCCGGCACCAGGTGCGAGGCGAGCGTGGACAGGCCCATCGCGGCGGCGACAGAGGAGAGCGCCAGCAGCACCGGCACACTGGCCGCGATCAGCGCGCCGAACGCGATGATCAGGATCGCCAGGGTGACCGGCAGGCTGAGCAACTCGGCGCGCTTGAAGTCCTTGCCCAGGGTGTCGTCGAGGGCCTGGCCGATCGACGGCCCGCCGACCTGCTCGATGCGCAGCTGCGGGTGCGCGGTCTGCACGGAGGCGGTGACGTCGCGCAGAGGCTGCACCCGCTCCGAGGCGGTCTCCGGGTCGCCGGACATGGTGATCGGCAGCAGCAGCGCCGAGCCGTCCCGGGCGGTGATCGGCTGACCCACCTCCGCGACGCCGGTGACCGTACGCAGGCGGGCCGCCGCGTCGTCGGCCGCTGCCTTCGCCGCCGTCTGGTCCAGCACACCGCCCGGCGAGGTGATGAGGACGTTGTCCACGGCCGGGTCGTCGAAGTTGGCGGCATCCACGATGAGGCTGGCGCGACCCGCCTCGCCGATCGCCTGGTCGCCGCTGGTGGCCTCGTTGAGGCCGGCGGCGTTGCCGCCGACGAAGCACACCGCCACGAACACGGCCCACAGTGCGACCGCCCGCCACGGGTGCTCGGCGCTCCACCGCGCCAACCGCACCGTCACCGGTCTGTTGCCCATCTCGGGTCCCCCTGTCACGTCAACCCTCTGTCAACGGTGCTGACGTTAGGTGCGTGACGAGGCGGTCACATCGGGGAACGGCCCTGGCCTACCCCGGACCCCGTACACCGTGGTGGCGGGTCCGCTCGGCGAGCATCAACCCGCGATTCGGACAGGTCCCGGGTGCGGGCCCGGCGCGTCCGGCCACGACCCGCCGGTGCCGACCCGGAGCCGGCTCCGGGTCATCCCCGAAGGGAACCCCGGGGCCGTGGCTGGCAGTGCGGGCAACTGTACGAGGACCGGTTCATGAACGCCTCGCGGCGGATCGGCGCCCCACAACGACGGCACGGCTCGCCCTCGCGGCCGTAGGCGTTCAGCGTCCGGTCGAAGTAGCCGCTCTCCCCGTTGACGTTGACGTAGAGGGCGTCGAAGCTCGTCCCGCCCGCCTTGATCGCCTCGGCGAGCACGTCGCGGACATGGCCGAGCAGGCGCTGTGCGGCCGGGCCGGTCAGCGCGTCGGTGGGTCGGCAGCCGTGCAGCCCGGCGCGCCAGAGCGCCTCGTCGGCGTAGATGTTGCCCACCCCGGAGATCAGCGTCTGGTCGAGCAGGGCCCGCTTCACCTCGGTGTGCCGGCGGCGCAACGCGGCGACGAAAGCCGCGTCGGAGAACTCCGGGTCCATCGGGTCACGGGCGATGTGGGCGATCTCGTCGGGCAGCTCGGCGCCGCCCTCGCTGACCGAGAGCCCGCCGAACGTGCGCTGGTCGACGAAGCGCAGCTCCGGCCCCTCGTCGGCGAACCGGAACCGGACCCGCAGATGGGTCTCGTCCGCGGTGCCCGATGGCTGGATCAGGAGCTGACCGGACATACCGAGGTGCCCGATGATCGCGTCGCCGCTATCCAGAGGAAGCCACAGGTACTTGCCGCGGCGGCGGGCGTCCAGCACCGTCCGGCCAGCGAGTACGTCGGCGAAGTGCACGCCGCCCGGGACGTGCCGGCGCACCGCGCGCGGGTGACGGACCTCCACCGAGGCGATCCGGCGGCCGATGACCCACTGGGCCAGCCCCTGCCGGACCGTCTCCACCTCGGGCAGCTCAGGCACGCCGCAACCCCGTCTCGTGGCCGTCGGCACCCCCAGCCGGCAGGGCCTGCGCCAGGTGGTCGGCCTGCTCGGCCTGGGCTGCCCGCTCGGCGCGCTCCAGCGGCCCGGACGACTCACCCCGGTCGGCCGAGTCGTCCGGGTCGATCGGCTGGTCCTGGCGGTCGTCGCCGGCCGGCCCGCCCTGGCCGCCGTCACCGGCTTGGCCGTTCTGGCCGTCGTCGCCGGCTTGGCCGTTCTGGCCGTCGTCGCCGGCTTGGCCGTTCTGCTCGGCGAGCGTTCGCCAGGCGGCCTCGGCGGCCCGCTGCTCGGCCTCCTTCTTGCTGCGCCCCTCGGCACCGCCGTACCGGTTGCCGGCCACCACCACCCAAGCGGTGAACGTCTTGAGATGGTCCGGACCGGTGCCCTCGATCCGGTATTCCGGGACACCGAGCCCGAGCGCCGCCGTCAGCTCCTGAAGACTGGTCTTCCAGTCCAGTGCGGCGCCCCGACCAGCCGATTCAGCCATCAGCGAGTCGAAGAGCCGGTGGATGACGATCCCCGTGGTGTCCAATCCGTACTGCAGGTAGATCGCGCCGAGCAACGCTTCGAGGGTGTCGGCGAGAATGCTCGCCTTGTCCCGGCCGCCGGTGGTCTCCTCGCCCTTGCCGAGCAGCAGGTACGCGCCGAGGCCGTCCGGGCCCAGGCCACGGGCCACGTCGGCGAGCGCTCGCATGTTGACCACGCTGGCACGCAACTTGGCCAACTGCCCCTCGGGCAGATCCGGGTGGTTGTGGAAGAGCGCGGTGGTGATCACCACGCCGAGCACCGAGTCGCCGAGGAACTCCAGCCGCTCGTTGGTCGGCAGCCCGCCGTTCTCGTAGGCGTACGAGCGGTGGGTCAGCGCACGCTGCAGCAGCTCGGGCTCCAGGCTCACGCCGAACGCGGCTTCCAGGTGACCGACGGACGCCCGCCGCCGCTTGTCGTTGCTCATGATGTGCGTACCTCGGTGTCGGTGGAGCGGTCGGTGCGGTTCTTCTCGGCGTCGTCGTCGAGCAACGCCGAGACCAGATCGGTGGCACGCCGCCGCCACAGGTGGGCGGCGAGGGCTATGCCGGAGGCGACGTCGTCGGCGCGAGCGGAACCATGGCAGACGACCACCGTCCCGGCGACGCCAAGCAGGGCGGCCGCGCGGGGCGCACCGCCCTCGGCAGGTGGGCCGCCGGCCATCGCGTACGCGCCCTCGATGGCCTTGAGCAGCACGTTACCGGTGAAGCCGTCGGTGACGACCACATCGACGCGCGCGCCGAGGGTCACGTCGTACCCCTCGACCAGGCCGACGTAGCGCGCCCTACCGGGCAGCGGCTCGACGGCGAGCAACGGGTCGGTGGCGCGGCGGACCCGGTCGCCCTTGCCGGCCTCGGTACCGACCGAGAGCAGCCCGACCCGCGGCGCGGCGATCGAGTGCGCCACTGCGGCGTAGGCGGCCCCGAGTACGGCGTGGCGGGCAAGGGTGGCCGGGCGGGGTTCCAGGGAGCCGCCGACGTCGAGGAGCACGACCGGCCCGGCTACGGCGGGCAGGGTGGCGACCAGCGCAGGTTGACGGATCTCCGGCCAACGGCCGAGGCCGAGCACGGCGGCGGTGACAGTGGCACCGGTCGCACCGGCGGAGACCAGGGCATCGGCGGTCCCGTCCCGGACGGCGGTGACCGCGGCCCGGACCGTGCTCTGCGCACGGGCGGCAATGGGATGGTCGGCCATGCCGACGACATCGCGAACGGGCCGAACCGTGATCCGGGCGCGTTGCGGCGGATCGAGGGCAGCAATCAACCCGTCGGCGACCTCGGTCGGACCGACGAGGAGCAGGTGCAGGTCAGGATCGGCGCGCATGGCCCGCAGAGCGCCGTCAACCACGACGGCGGGAGCGTCGTCCCCGCCGAGGAGGTCAACGGCGATCCGCGCGGTGCCCGGCTCCACCGGAACGCCGACCGAATTGGGCCGGCCGGCGGCGGAGGAAGCCGGGGCACCGGGCGAATGCCAGGATGCGCGCGCCGCCCGACCTGAGGTCGGGGGCGTCACTCGGCGTCCAGGTCAGACCTCGAGAACCTGGCGGCCGTTGTAGGTGCCGCAGACGGAGCAGGCAGCGTGCGGCAGCTTCGGGGACTTGCACTGCGGGCACGCGACGGTCGCGACCACGGTCGCCTTCCAGTTCGCCCGGCGGGACCGGGTGTTGCTGCGCGACATCTTGCGCTTCGGGACGGCCACGGTTCTTACTCCTCTGTAACGGTCAGTTGCGACAGGCCCGCCCAACGCGGGTCGATCTGCTGGTGACTGTGGTCGGCCGGCAGATCATCCCAGTGCGCCCCGCATTCGGGACACAACCCTGGGCAGTCCTCCCGGCAGAGCGGGTTGGTCGGCAGCGTGAGCACCAACGCGTCCCGCAGCGCCGGCTCCAGGTCGATCAGATCGCCCTGCATCCGGCCCACCTCGTCCTCGTCGGTCGTGGCGTCCGTGGTGCTGTCCTCATACGCGTACAGCTCCTGGATCGTCACGCCCATCGAGTCGTTGATCTCGCGCAGGCAACGGCCGCACTCGCCCCGGACGGGACCGGTGATGGTCCCGGAGACGAGCACGCCCTCGGACACCGACTGCAACCTCAGATCGAGGTCGAGGTCCGCGCCCTCCGGCACGCTGATCAACTCCACACCGAGGTCCGCCGGTGCCGGCACAACCCGCTGGACCTCACGCAACGCGCCAGGTCGACGCGGCAGGTCCCTCGTGTCGAGGACCAGCGGCGACCTGGGGTTGAGTGTCGATGGCGAGTGCTTGGGCATAGTTAGACTCCGGCCGGTGAGAGGCCGACAAAAAAGGTTACCTGGACGACCGCCCGACCGTCGAACCGGGGGCGACGCCTGCCTGAGAATGTCGGCTGGTGAGGTGCCGCTCAGAAGGGTAGCGGGCGTTCCGCCTCATCCCCACCGAAGGTGCCGATCTCTCGCAGTGCGTGCATCTTGTCTCGGCCACGCTCTATCGAAGCCAGTGCCCGGGTGAGGAACTGCTCGAAGTTGGCCAGCGCGGTGTCGACGTAGTCGTCGACCTCCTCACGCAGGCGCTGCGCCTCGGCCCGGGCCTCGGCGACGATCCGGGCACCCTCGTGCTCGGCCGACACGGTGATCTCGTTCACCGAGACCAGGCGGGCGTGTTCTGCCTCACCCTCGCTGATGATCCGGTCCGCCTCGCGCTTACCGGCTTCCATGATCTTGTCGCGCTCCTCCAGGAGCGCGGCGGCGCGACGCAGGTCGGCGGGGAGGTCAGCGCGCATCTCGTCGAGGGCGGCGATCATCTCACCCCGGTCGACCATGCAGTTGTTGCGCGACATCGGGACGGAGCGGGCCTGCTCCACCATGGCGATCAGTTCGTCGATTCGATCGAGCGGGTCCACCGGTACCTCACTCCTGTCGTTCCTCGGCCGACCTCCATGATGCGGGCTACGGCCGTTCCCCGCGCCACCAATCATGTCGTGCCGGCCCCACACCGCCCCCATCCGCCCCATTCCGGCGCGTCGCGACATCGTCACCCCGCGCTCCCCGCGCCCCGCCTCCCGCGCCGATCTTGCGCTTTCTGTTGCGCCAAACCACCCCAAAAGGGGCGATTCGGGGACCGTAAGTGCAAGATCGCGGGGAGCGGGTGGGGCGCGGGGGTGGGGGTGGGGGTGGGGGTGGGGGTGGGGGTGGAGCGTGGGGTGGGGTGGGGGTGGGGGTGGGGGTGGAGCGTGGGGTGGGGTGGGGTGGGGTGGGGTTAGTCGGGTTAGGGGCGGGGGCCTAGGCGGGACTGGAGGGCTTCGCGGACCGGGTCGGGCACGTGGGCGGAGATGTCGCCGCCCCACTTGGCCACATCCTTGACCAGGCTTGAGGAGAGGAACGAGTAGAGCGGGTTGGTCGGCATGAACAGCGTCTCGACGCCAGCCAGCCCGATGTTCATCTGGGCCATCTGCAACTCGTAGTCGAAGTCGCTGACCGCCCGCAGGCCCTTGATCAGCACGCTCGCCTGCTGGGCCCGGCAGAAGTCGACCAGCAGCCCTCGGAACGACTCGACCCGCACATTCCCGTACGAGGAGGTCACCTCGCGGAGCATGTCGATCCGCTCCTCGACGGTGAACAGGCCACTCTTCGACTGGTTGATCAGCACACCGACGATCACCTCATCGAAGAGCCGACTGGCCCGCCCGATGATGTCGAGGTGTCCGTTGGTGACCGGATCGAACGAACCGGGGCACACCGCACGTCTCATGATCGGCGACCGTACCAAAGGGTGGTCTCGCCGTACCGGCGACTGCGCTCGGCGGTGATCCCGTCCACCCAGTCGAACTGCCTGGTACGACTGGACCGCTCCACCACCACAAGCGCGTCGGGCGCCAACCAGCCGCCGTCCACCAGCGCGGTCAGCACGGCAGTAATCTCCTCGGGCGGCACCGCGTACGGCGGATCGGCGAAGACCACGTCGTAGGTCTCACCGCCCGGACCGGCGGCCAGCACCGTCGCCACCTTGCCGGTGACCAGGCGGGCTGCCGGTCCGGCGCGCAGGGCCGCCACGTTCTCCCGGATCACCCGGGCCGCCCGTGGGTCGGACTCGACCAGCAGCACGTGCCGGGCCCCCCGGGAGAGCGCCTCCAGCCCCACTGCCCCGGAACCGGCGTACAGGTCGGCGAAGCGGGCACCGTCGAGGTCGACCTCGGCCTGGACGGCACTGAACAGCGCCTCCCGCACCCGGTCGGACGTGGGTCGGGTGCCGGCGCCGGGAGGCGCGGCGATTCGCCGCCCGCCGAGCGTCCCGGCCACGATCCGGGTCACGGTTTCCTCCTGCTCATGCCCGCGACGCTACGCGAACCGACGCAGACCACGACCGACACCGTCCCTATCGCCGGGCCGGACAGATGATCACTATTCGCGTATCAACGGGCGGCGGGTGCACTGGTGAGCGTCATGACTCACAGGTATAAATATGCCTCTGAGTCATAACGCTTGTCGGGATGCCCGCCCCTCGGGCTCGACGACAGACGTCCGACGCTTGAGGACGATCCACTGCGGAGCCCCGCCCGACCGTCGCCGCCGATCCTCAGTGAGCGGACGAGCACCACCGGTTCATCAAAGATCACAAATCGATTACATTGCCTGATGGCAATGATATGAACTCCCCTCATTCATGAGCCGCCAGTACAGTCACCCCCTGTCCCCGCTTCGCGCGGGAACACCCCCGCGTTGCGCGACGTCCCGGTGAGCAGACGACCCGTCCGGTCGCCCGGCCTCCCGGTCTCCCGCACGCGATCCATACCCCTCACCAGGAGCAGGCGTTGAACCTCCCCAAGTCTCCGCTGCGACGCTTTGCGGCCATCGCCGCGGGCGCGCTGATCGGCCTCACCGGTGTTGGCGTCGTGGCGTCCCCCGCCAGCGCCCACTACTCCACGGTCAGCGGCAAAGCGGTCTGCGACACCACCACCGGCGAGTGGGTGGTGACCTGGACCGTGAAGAGCGAAAAGCACGGATCCTCCAAGACCTTCAAGCTGCGTACTGTCGAGCTCACCCCCGCCGACACCACGGTGACCAACATCAAGGTGTCGGGACGCGACGAGTCCTACGACGTCAACACCCCGATCACCGGCGAGCAGCGGGTCCCCGGCTCGGCGACCCAGGCCACCCTCGCGGTGAAGGCCAAGTGGGACGACCGCTACTCCGAGGACCAGCCCACCAAGGGCAAGGTGACGTTCGGCGGCACCTGCGCCAAGGACACCCCGCCGACCACGCCGCCGGCCAGCCCGACGCCGACGCCGACGGCCAGCCCGACCCCCACGCCGACCACCCCGCCGGCGGCGGTCACCGTCCCCACCGCGAGCTTCGCCTCCGACTGCGAGGGCGCCGTCACGGTGACGCTGGCCAACGGTGCCGACGCCACGACCGACGCCAAGCTCACCGTCAAGGCGACGGGCTTCTCGGAGACCTACACCGTCAAGCCGGGTGACAGCAAGAGTGACATCGTCGTTCCGGCCAAGGCCGGCGCGATCACCGTCAGCGAGGGCGACAAGCTGGTCGGCGAGCCCTACACCTGGGCGACGCCCGAGGACTGCGTCAAGCCCGGTGAGCCCCAGGCGGGCTTCGAGTCCACCTGCGACAAGCTCGTCTTCGGCTTCGCCAACCCGGAGGACGGCAAGGCCTTCGAGGTGACCCTGACCCCGAACAAGGGCGAGGTGCAGAAGCGGACCGTCGAGCCCGGCAAGACCGTGATCGTCGAGTTCGCCGCGTCCGAGGGTCTGACCGTGACGCCGGCCGCCGAGGGCCTCGACGACACCAGCCCGGTCGCCTGGGAGAAGCCGGCCGACTGCAACCCGGGTCAGGGTGGCGGCGACAAGGACGAGCCCGCGCTGCCGCTGACCGGTGCCGCGACCGGCGGAATCATCGCTGGTGCCGTGGTGCTGCTGGCCGCCGGTGCTGGCCTGTTCGTGATGGCGCGTCGTCGTCGGGTGCGCTTCACCGCCTGAGACAACCCGCTCTGACAGAAACTGAGGGCGCGTCGACCATCCGGTCGGCGCGCCCTCGGTGTATTCAGGTGATCAGTTGATGAGGAGTAGGCCAGGCGGGGACCGTCAGCCCTTCTCCAGGTACTCCGCCCGGTCCTCGTCGACAAGCGCGGCGACCGAAGCGGCCAGCGCCGGATTGCGGGTCAGCTCCGGGTCCTCCTCGACGAGGGTGATCGCCTCGGCACGGGCGTCGCGGATCAGGTCGGCGTCGCGTCGAAGCGACAGCAGCCGCAGGTGCGAACGATGCCCGGACTGGGTGGCACCCAGCACGTCACCCTCGCGGCGCTGCTCCAGATCCAGCTCGGCGAGCTTGAATCCGTCGCTTGTGGACGCCACCGCGTCCAGCCGTTCCCGCGCCGACGAACCCTCGGCGGCCTCACTGACCAGCAGGCAGAGCCCGGCCGCGGCGCCCCGGCCGACCCGGCCACGGAGCTGGTGCAGTTGGGAGACGCCGAACCGGTCGGCGTCCAGCACGATCATGACGGTCGCGTTCGGCACGTCCACGCCGACCTCGATCACGGTGGTCGCCACCAGCACGTCCAGCTCACCGGCGGCGAAGGACCGCATCACCGCGTCCTTCTCGTCGGCCGGCAGGCGACCGTGCAGCACCCCGATCCGCAGGCCGTGCAGCGGCCCCTCGGCCAGCAGTGGGGCCACCTCGGTCACCGCCAGCGGCGGCCGTCGGCCGTTGTCGTCCTCGGGCGGCGGTTCCTCCTCGGAAGCCGGACCGTCACCGATGCGCGGGCACACCACGTACGCCTGATGGCCGGCGGCCACCTCCTCGCGCACCCGACGCCAGGCCCGGTCCAGGTACGCCGGCTTCTCGGCGGCCGGCACCACGTGCGAGGCGATCGGCGATCGGCCCCGGGGCAACTGGGAGAGGGTGGAGACTTCCAGGTCGCCGTAGACGGTCATCGCCACCGTGCGCGGGATCGGGGTGGCCGTCATCACCAGCACGTGCGGCGGCTGATCGGCCTTGGCACGCAGAGCGTCGCGCTGCTCCACGCCGAAGCGGTGCTGCTCGTCGACGACCACCAGGCCGAGATCGGCGAAGTCGACGCCCTCGTAGAGCAGGGCGTGGGTGCCGAGCACGATGCCGGCTGCGCCGCTGGCCACCTCGCCGAGCGCCCGACGACGAGCCGCCGCACCCAACGAACCGGTGACCAACTCGACCCGGGTGGCGTGCTCGGCGGAGCCCAGCTCGCCGGCCTGCCCGAGCGGCCCGAGCAGGTCGAGCATGCCGCGGTGATGCTGGGCCGCCAGCACCTCGGTGGGCGCCAGCAGCGCGGCCTGCCCACCCGCGTCGACCACCTGGAGCATCGCCCGCAACGCCACAACCGTCTTGCCCGAGCCGACCTCGCCCTGCAACAACCGGTGCATCGGGTGCGGGGCGGCCAGATCCGCGGCGATCTCCACGCCGACGTCGCGCTGACCGGCCGTCAGCTCGTACGGAAGGCGGGCATCGAACGCGTCCAGCAGCCCGCTGGGGCGCGCAGGGCGGGGCCGGGCCGGCCAGTCCGCAGCCCGGTGCTTGCGCTGCACAAGGGTCAACTGGACGGCGAACGCTTCGTCCCACTTGAGCCGCCGCCGCGCCCGGTACAGCTCCTCCTTGCTGGTGGGCCGGTGGATCTCCTGCAACGCGGTGCCGAGCCCGACAAGCTTGCGACTGGCCCGCACGCTGCCCGGCAGCGGATCGTCCGGCGGGGTGAACGTGTCCAGCACGACTCGCACGCAGCGGGCGATCACCCAGGTCGGCACGGCCGCGGCGGCCGGGTAGACAGGGATCAGCGCGCCGGCGAACTCCTCGATCTCGTCGTTGACCGCCGCCTCGCCGTCACCACCCTCGCCGAGCAGGACGTACTCCGGGCCGTTGAGCTGTCGTTTGCCCCGGAACTCGGTGACCTTGCCGGCGAACAGCCCCCACCGGCCGGGGCGCAGCTCCCGCTCGCGCCACGCCTGATTGCCGAAGAAGGTCAGCGTCAGCAGCCCGCCGGAGCCGTCGCCGACGGTCACCTCCAGCAGGTTGCCGCGCCGCTGGCGCATCGGGCGCACGGCCGTGCGCTGCACCTGGGCCAGCACGGTGACCTGCTCGCCGACGTCCAGCGAGCGGATGTCGGTGTGCTCGCCGCGCTCGTCGTAGCGACGCGGGAAGTGGTAGACCAGGTCACCCGCGGTGTGCAGGTCGAGGTGCGCGGCCAAAGCCTTGGCTGTCTTGTCCCCGACCAGCTTTTTCAGCGGAGTGTCCACGGTGGCTGGTTCGCTCATTCGATCCCTACCAGGAGCGGATAAAATGGCTGGCCACCCGGGTACGTGTGCACCTCGACGAACGGCCAGCGCCTCGCGACGTGCGCGCGGACGGCATCGGTGAGACCGGCCGGGGCGTCCACCCCGGCCAGCAGAGTGACCATCTCGCCACCGCCGCCGAGCATCCGGTCGACCACTGCCGCGCAGGTGTCGGTGAGGTCGGTGCCGATCAGGTGCACCTCGCCCTCGACCAGCGCCAGCACGTCGCCCGGACGGCACGGGCCGGCAACGGTCAGCGCCTCCCGGCTGGCATGGCAGACCTCGGCGTAACGGCAGGCCCCGGCGGCCTCGGCCATCGCGATCACGTCGTCCTCGAAGCGGCGGTCGCCGTCGCGAACCGCGAGGGCTGCGAGGGCCTGCACGGGCGAGCGGGTCGGCACCACGCTCACCTTGATGCCGTAACGATGGGCCTCGCGGGCCGCCGCGCTCGCCACCGCCTCCGTGTTGGGGTCGTTGGGAAGCACCACCACCCGGGCCGCACCCGTGCTGCGGACCGCGTCCAACAGCTCACCCGTGGACGGGTTGCCCGGCACCACGGTGGCCCCCTCCGCGGCGAACAGCTCGGCGATGCCGCCGCCGGTGGCCACCACCACTGCCGCCCGGCCGTCCGCCACCGGGCTGCGGGGCGGCTCCGGTTGGTCGGCGAAGCGGGTCACCGAGATCCGGTACGGGCGGCCAGCGGCGACGCCCGCCTCGACCGCAGCGCCCACGTCGTTGACGTGCACGTGCACATTCCAGGTGCTCTCCGGCTCACGCCCGTCGCCGACGACCACCAGCGAATCCCCCAGTGCGTCCAGCGTCCGCCGCATCCCGGCCACCGCCTCGGCCCGGGCGTCGAGCAGGAACTGCACCTCGTACGCGTACTCGTCGGAACCGGCCTCCCGGGCGACGGTGGCCGCCGGCCGGGCGGAGCGCGGTGTCGGCGCGGGCCGGGCGGCGCTCTCCCCGGTGAGGACCTCGACCAGGGCGTCGAGCAGCACGCAGAGCCCCCGGCCGCCCGCGTCGACCACGCCCGCGCGGGCCAACGCCGGTAGTTGCTCCGGGGTCCGGGCGAGCGCCTCGATCGCGGCCCGGGCCGCGACGCGGGCGACCGCCGGCAGGTCGTCGCTGTCCGCCTGTTCGGCTGCGGTGGCGGCCGCCGCGACCACGGTGAGCAGGGTGCCTTCGACCGGCCGGGCAACCGCGGTGTACGCGGCGGCGGTGCCGGACCGCAGCGCGGCGGCCAACTCGCGACCGTGCACGGCCGGGACCACGGCGGCCTCGTCGGCGAAACCACGCAGGATCTGCGAGAGGATGACCCCGGAGTTGCCCCGCGCGCCGAGCAGGGCGCCCTGGGCCATCAGCCGCAACGCGTGCCCGTGCGCGGTCGGCCCGCTGTCGGGGAGAGTGTCCAGATCCATCGCGAGAGCCTGCTGCGCCGATGTGAGGGTGAGCACCAGGTTGGTGCCGGTGTCGCCGTCGGGCACTGGATAGACATTGAGCTGGTCGATCTCGCCCTGGTGACGCTTCAACGCGGCCAGCCCACCCGCGCACCAACGGCGGACCGCGGCGGCGTCGAGGGTGTCCAGCACGGCCAGAAGCCTACTGGCGCGCACCGACACGCGTCGGACTCGTCCGGCGTGTCCGGTTGCCCTGGACCGGTCGGCCGTCGCTCCCGGGCCGGGTAGCCGGGACGGGCCCTGCAGGTAGAGTTGCCGCCGGAACCACCGCCATGCACCAGGCGGGCCGACCCACCACCCGCTGGCGGGGACGCCGCTGGTCAACGGGTCAGGGCGGTTGGTCCCGTCGGCAGGGCATCGGGTAGGCTGACCCGGTTGCCCGTGCAGCACCTCTGCCGGCGACCTCATGAACGTTTCAATCCCAGGAGTATCCCGTGGCTAGCGTGTGCGACGTCTGTGGCAAGGGGCCGGGCTTCGGCCACAACGTGCCCTGGTCCAAGAAGAAGACCAACCGCCGCTGGAACCCGAACATCCAGTCGGTGCGCACCCCGGCCGGTGGCGGCAACACCAAGAAGCTGCAGGTCTGCACCTCGTGCATCAAGGCCGGCAAGGTCACCCGCGCCTGACGCGGCAACACCACACTTCTCGTTCGGCTCAGCCGGCGGACCTCAAGGTCCGCCGGCTCTGTCGTGTCCGAGCCGCAAGCCGTGCCCGGAGCCGCGAGCAGCGCCCGAACACCGCCTGCCGCGCCCGGAGCCGTCGGCGACCGTAGGTCAGAGGGTGCGGCCGAAGGAGACGCAGCCCTCCGCGTCCTTGTAGAAGCCGAAGTTCGGGATCCGCTCGTAACCGGCGGAGCCGTACATGGCGATCGCCTCGGGCTGCTTGTCGCCGCACTCCAGGACCACCCGCTTGCGGCCCTGCTCACGAGCCGAGCGCTCGACGGCCGCCAGCACGGTGCGGGCCACGCCTCGCCCACGCGCCGCCGGGACCGTGTACATCCGCTTCAGCTCCGCGGTGTCCGCGCCGTGGCTGCGCCAGCCACCGCAGCCGACCGGCTCGCCAGCCAGGTAGGCGACGAGGAACGCGCCGTCGGGCGGCTCGAACTCGGTCGCGTCCACCGGGGTGTCGTCGCCGGAGCCACCGTAGCGGGCACCCAGGTCGGCCAGTGCGGCACTGATCAACTGCTGCGCCACCGGTGCGTCGAACCGCACCAACCGAATCTCGATCTCACTCACGGTATCCAGGGTACGGCGGCCCGCAGGCTTCACCGGAAGTGGTCCCAGCCGGTCGGGCCCTCGTAGGGTGCGCCGTCGACCGTCACCCCGGCACCGTCCGTGACCACGCCGATCGGCCGCCAGCCCGGCGGCAACACCACCGTCGGGGGGAAGGTCGCGGCCAACGCATGGTCGTCGCCACCGGCGAGGATCCAGGTGTACGGGTCGACGCCGAGTGCCTGCGCCGCGTCGGCCATCTGCCGGGGCACCTCGAACGCGTTCCGGCGCACATCGATCGCGACGCCGCTGGCCGCCGACACGTGCCCGAGGTCGGCGAGCAGCCCGTCCGACACGTCGATCATCGAGGTGGCGCCCAGCCGGGCAGCCTGCGGGCCGGCCTGGTACGGCACCTGCGGGCGCCGGTACGCCTCCACCAGCAACCGGGGAGTGCGGAAGCCCCTGGTGAGCACGGTTAGCCCGGCTGCCGCGTACCCGGTGCGCCCGGCCAGGGCGAGCACGTCCCCCTGACGGGCACCGGAGCGCAGCACGGGCGGGAGGCCCGCCAGGTCGCCCAGCGCGGTGACCGCGACGGTCAGGGTGGGGCTTGCCGACATGTCCCCGCCGACGACGCTCGCGCCGACCGTCGCCGCCTCAGCGGCAAGCCCGTCGGCCAGCTCCTCCGCCCAGCTGGTGTCCAGATCCGCCGGCATGCAGAGAGCGACCAGCAGGGCGGTCGGCGTGGCACCCATCGCCGCGATGTCGGCCAGGTTGGCCGCCGCCGCCCGGTGCCCGACGTCGCGGGCGGAGGACCAGTCCCGCCGGAAGTGCCGCCCATCGACCAGCACGTCCGTGGACGCCGCAACCCGGCCGTCCGGCGCGGCCACCACCGCCGCGTCGTCGCCTGGGCCGAGCAGGGTCGTCGGCCCGTACGACAGCCGGGCGGTGATCTTCCCGATCAGCCCGAACTCCCCGATCCCGGACACGCTGGCGCTGCCGCCGGCGTTGCGCCCGTGCTGCCCGGCTCCGCCGTGCTCGCTCACCGCTGCTCCTTGACCACCGATAGGGATCAGACCTGGTCCGTAAGGTAGTTTCACCCTTCGGGCCGCTCCTGAGCGGCGACGGACGGAGGCCGAGTCGTGGTACAGGCGTACATCCTCATCCAGACCGAGGTCGGCCGCGCACGCGACGTGGCAGGTCTCATCGCGGACATCGCCGGCGTGGTACGCGTCGACGCCGTCACCGGGCCGTACGACGTGGTCGTCCTCACCGAGGCGAACACCGTCGACGAGCTTGGCAAACTCATCGTCAGCAAGGTGCAGATGGTGCCCGGCATCACCCGCACCCTCACGTGTTCGGTGGTGCGGCTGTAAGTGGACGAGATGACGACCTCCACCGCTGCTCTGGACGACGAGGGAACGCGCGAGCCGGCTGACGGTATCGGCGATCCGGCCGACTCAGCCGCCGCCGCGCCGGTCGGCCGGGACCGGACCCTTCGCGGCGCCGCCCTGCTGGCCACGTTGATCGCGCTGCCGATCACGCTGCTGGTGGCGGTGCTGGCCTTCACGAAGCTCACCCCGGACACGCCGGCCGCCGCGCCGACGCCCTCCGCGACCGCCGCCCGGGTGCAGTCGACCGCCCCGGTGGAGATGGCCGCCCCGGCTCTGGTCGCCCGCCCGGCCACGCTCTGCCGGGCCCTGCTCTCCCAGTTGCCGACGAGCATCCGCGACCTGGCCCAGCGGCCGGTCACGGCCGGTCCGGAGCAGAACGCCGCGTACGGCGACCCCGCGCTCACCGTGGCCTGTGGCGGCACCGAGCCGACTTTCCCCAGCACCGATGAGGTCTGGACGGTCAACCGGGTCTGCTGGCACCTGGCCGAGGAGACCGAGGCGGCCGTGCTCACCACTGTCGACCGGGAGACGCTGATCACGGTGCGTGTCCCGCGCGAGTACGAGCAGCCGTTGCAGTGGGTGTCGCCGATTTCCAGCACGATCGTGGCGAGCGTGCCTTCCGGCGGCGCCATCCCGTCCGGCTGCCAGCGCTGAGCCGGCGCCGCGAAGGCTGGCAGCGCTGAGCTGCCAGCGCTGAGCCGGCTGACGTGGTCGGGTGGGGCCGGGTGGCTCAGTGCAGGCCGACGCCGCGCCGCTGGGCGGTACGGATCAGCCGGTTCACCAGCTTCGGATACTCCAGGCCGGAGGCCGCCCACATCCGCGGGAACATCGACGTCGGGGTGAACCCGGGCATCGTGTTGATCTCGTTGAGGTAGACGTCCAGCTCGGGGGTGACGAAGAAGTCGGCCCGGGCCAGGCCGGCGCAGTCCAGCGCGGTGAACGCGCGGACCGCGTACTCCTGCACCTGACGGGTCACCCTGTCCGGCAGGTTGGCCGGGATGTCGTACTCGCAGGAGTCGTCGAGGTACTTCGCCTCGAAGTCGTAGAAGTCGTGGTCGGCGATGAGCCGCACCTCGGCCAGGACGGACGCCTCGGGCGCGCCACCGGCCTCGCCCTCCAGCACGCCGCACTCGACCTCGCGGCCGACGATCGCGGCCTCGATGATGACCTTCGGATCGAACTGCCGGGCGGCGGCGACGGCGGTGTCCAGCTGCGCCCAGTCGGTGACCTTGCTGACGCCGAACGATGAACCGGCCCGGGACGGCTTGACGAAGACTGGCAGGCCGAGCCGCTCCTTGTCCTGCTCGCTGAGTGTCATCCCGTTGCGCAGCACGGCGTACGAGCCGACCGGAATGCCCTCGACGGCGCAGAGCTTCTTGGTGAACTCCTTGTCCATGGCGGCCGCTGAGGCGAAGACGTTCGCCCCGACGTAGGGGATGCCGGCCATCTCCAACATTCCCTGGATGGTGCCGTCCTCGCCGTACGTACCGTGCAGCACCGGGAAGACCACGTCCACGTCGGCCAGGACCCGGGGGCCCTCGGTCGGGTCGAGCACCATCAGCCCGCTGCCGGTAGGGTCGGCGCGCAGCACGATGTCGTCGCCGGAGTCGGCGGTGATCTCCGGCAACTGACGGGCGTTGATCGCGAGCTGGGCGGGATCTCCGCTGGTCAGCACCCACTGGCCGGCCCGGGTGATGCCGACGGGCACCACCTCGAACTCGTCCGGGTCGAGTGCGCCGAACACACTGCCGGCGCTGACGCAGGAGATGCCGTGCTCCGGGCTGCGGCCGCCGAAGACGATCGCCACGCGGGTTTTGCCTGGGGTGGTCACTCCGGTCACCTCTTCGTACGCGACTGCGGCTGGTCGTGCTCGCCGGTGGCGCTCACCCGGTTGACCTTACTGTGCGTGGCGGTAGGGCGAGGTGATACCCGGCGAGCCACGGCACGACACGGCAATCGGTCACCAGAGCATATACGGTGCGTAACGACACCGTTGCGGTGCCCCAGGTCGGCGGCCGGCGGCTGCTCAGTCGCGGGCGTGCCGGCGGCCGACTGCGATCACCTTCACTCGCTGCCGGCCGGCCCGGACCATGCCCAACGCCATGAACGCTCCGGCGATCCGGTCGGCGGCCTCCCGACTGCTGGCGCCAACCACCTGCCGGCGCCGCTCCGGCGCGGTCCGCTCGTCGCGGTCGATGCCCTCGACGGAACGAACGTCCGTGAGCACCACCAGGAAGCGGGTCATGGAAGACCGACCGGGTGCACGGCGGAGGGCTCCGGGCCGTTACGCACGTCGTCGTCTCCTTCCGGCAGGCCGGGATGGCGGCGGCACGCGACGATCGGGTACGGGGGAGAAACCCGATCGCCGCGCGCCCCATCCCCTCCGGTCACTCACCACCACCGTCGCCACGACAACCGGCGGTGAGGACGCCATAACAGATTGACACGTGTACAGCCGTGAATGCAACTCTCATCGACGTTCTCTCATGCAGCCTTTCCCGCAGATGTGTGCGACCATCGATGCATGGCCCCGAAGACAGCCCGTGCCCGCCGGCTCGGCATCGCCCTGCGCCACCACCGGGAAGCCGCCGGTCTGACGCTGGAAACCGCAGCGGATGAGATCAACAGCACCCGCAGCACCCTCTCCCGGTACGAGAACGCCCAGACCCTGATCACTCCGGCCACCGTGCGTGCCCTGCTCACGTCGTACGGGGTGAGTGCCGAGGAGGTAGCCGCTGCGGTGCAACTCGCCAAAGACGCCCGCAAGCCGGGCTGGTGGGTGTCGTACTCCTACCTGCTGGATCCGCGCACCATCGACTTCATCGCACTGGAGGCCGAGGCGACCGCCATCGCCAACTTCGAGCCCTCGGTGGTGCCCGGCCTACTGCAGACCGCCGACTACATCCGTGGCGTGATGCGCGGTGGTCCGCACACCCTCGGCGACGACCTGGTGGAGCAGCGGGTCAGGGTCCGCCTCGATCGACAACAGCGGCTCACCGGCGACCAACCGCCCATCCTCGACGCGATCATCGACGAGGGCGCACTGCTGCGCCCGGTCGGCGACCAGTCGGTGATGGACGGGCAACTACGGCACCTGGTCAAGATGGCCGAGTTGCCGAACATCACCGTTCAGGTGATCCCACTCTCCGCCGGCTACCACCGGGGAACGCGGGGTTCCCTGCACATCCTCGAGTTCGCCGACCCGGAGGACCCGATCATCGCGTCGGTGGAGACCGTCGCCGGTCAGATGATCCTCGACCGGGCCGGCGAGACGCGTACCTGCACCAAGATCATGGAGCATCTCCGCAGCGTGGCCCTCAGCCCGGCCGACAGCCGCGAAATGCTCTTGACAGTCCTGAAGGGACGGTAGGACCGATGACACCGACAATCACAGCGGCCCTGGCCACGGCGGCATGGCGAAAGAGCAGCCGCAGCGGCGACGAGGGCGCCTGCGTGGAGGTGGCCGCGATCCCGCGGCTGGTGGCCGTCCGCGATTCCAAGGACCCGTCCGGTCCGGCCCTGCTGTTCCCACCGGCCGCCTGGGCCACCTTCGCCCAGGCACCACCCCACCACCGGCCAGGGCAGCCGCCTCGCTGACCTGACCGGGTGCACCACCGGGCCGCCGCGCAGCTGACCACGACGCGCGGCGGCCCGGTGAGGCTCAGGCGACCAGTGGACGGGGCTCCGGGACGGCGCGTAGCGCCTCCAGCGCGGCGATTGCCACACCACGGGCACCGGCCATGTCCCGGTCCGGCACCAGCGCGAAGGTGGCCACCGCCGCCTGCTCCTCGCGAAGCACGGTGTGCTCGCGGACCGTCTCCAGGAACCAGTCGCGGAACTCCGGTGCCGCCTCCACCACCCCACCGCCGACGAAGTACGCGTGCGGGTCGGTGAAGTTCGCCGCCACGGTGAACAGCCGGCCCAGCGCCATCGCCTGCTGGGTGAAGAGGTCCCGGGCGAGGGCATCCCCCCGCTCGCCGTACCCCCGGACCAACTTGGCCGCCCGGCCCAACGGCTCGGCGGCGAGCGGGTGGTCGGGATACCGGGTCAGCCAGTACGGCAGCAGGTTGCGCTCGATCCCGGTCAGCGAGGCGACGCTCTCGACGTCCCCGGTGAAGCCGCAGGCGCAGGTGGGTTCCGCTTGCCCCGGGCCGAGCAGCCCGCTCAGCGGGATGTGCACGTGGCCAAGCTCCCCCGCCATCCCGGACGCACCGGCGATCACCCGGCCGCTCTCGACCACACCGCCGCCGAGGCCGGTGCCGACGATCGCGGAGACCGACGAGCGGTTCATCGCGTCGGCACCGAAGTGCACGTGGTGGGCGTAGAGCGCAGCCGCGTTGCCGTCGTTGTGGTAGATCACCGGCAGGCCGAGCCGTCGTTCCAGCGCACCCCGCACGTCGAAGCCGCGCCAGGCCGGCTGGGAAAAGTTGGTGGAGCCCCGCGACGAGATGATGCCGTCGGCGCTGGCCGGGCCGGGAGTGTCGAGCCCCACCGCCCGGACCAGCTCGCGCGGCACGCCAGTCTGGGCCAGGGCACCGTCCAACGCCCGGGCCAGCGCCTCGATCGCCGCCTCCGGCCCGGCCCGCACCTCGCTGGGGATCTCCAACAGCCCGTCCACCAGGAAGCGGCCGTCCACCGTCAGCACGGTGGCGTTGTTGCTGGTGCCGCCGTTGTCCAGCCCGACGACCACCGGCACCCCTGCGCTGCCCACCGAAACCGCCTCCCGCCGTCGTAAGTGTGAGCCGAGGCTAGTGCCAACCCCTCTCCCCCGCCACGCCCGGCCACCCCACCAGCCGGCCCTGCCCGCGATCTTGCAGTTACTGTCCCGACAAAAGGGGTGTTCGGCTCATCTCGACGACCGAAACTGCAAGATCGCCGGACGGGGGCGGGGCGGGGGCCGGGCGGGGCGGGGGCGGGGCGGGGTTAGGGGCGGGGTTAGGGGCGGTGGGCTGTTACTGCTGTGGCGTCTAGGTCCTCGTTGTGTTGCACGCTCGGCACCAGGCCGGCCGCCTTGAACGCGGCGCAGAGCGCCTCCACCTGCGTGGTCCCGGCCTCGACCACCAGGTGTCCACCGGGGGCCAGCCAGTGAGCCGCGTCGACACCCACCCGGCGCAGCACGGAGAGCCCGTCCGGTCCGCCGTCGAGCGCCACCGGGGCCTCGTGCAGCCGCGCCTCCGGCGGCATCATCGCCATCGCGTCGGTCGGCACGTACGGGGCGTTGGCGACCACCAGGTCCAGCCGACCCCGCCACTGCACGGGCAGTGGCGCGAACAGGTCACCCTCGAACACCTCGGCGGCCAGCCCGGTGAGGTTGCGGCGGGCGCACGCCACGGCCGCGGGGTCGATGTCGGCGGCGGCCAGCCAGCGGGGCATGAGGCGGTGCGCCAGCGCGACCGTGGTGGCCCCGGACCCGCAGCAGAGGTCCACCACGGCCGGAGCCGGGCCGGTCAGCGCGGCCGCCGCCTCGACCAGCAGGGCCGTCCGACCGCGCGGCACGAACACGCCCGCGTCGACGGCGATCCGCAGGCCGCAGAACTCCGCCCAGCCGAGCAGATACTCCAGTGGCTCGCCGGCTACTCGACGCTCGGTCAGATCGGCCAACGTCGCCGGATCGTCGGGGGCGGCGGCCAGCAGGAGGTCCGCCTCGTCCTCGGCGTAGACGCAGCCGGCGGCGCGCAGCCGCCCCACGAGTGCGGACCGGTCGGTGGAAAATGGTGCTGCCATGGGAACCTCCGGGGAAACGTCCGGCGCTCCCGAGGGCCGCTATCGCGACGTGGACCTGGGAGGAAGCGCCGGTCCTACTGGCTGGCGGATCGGACTCACCTCCTCACGGTCGGGGGCCCACCGATCTGGGCCGCCGACACGATAACTCAGGCCCCTCCGGCGGCGGCGAGCGCGGCAGCGATGTCGGCCACCAGGTCACTGGTGTCCTCCACACCGCAGGACAGCCGGACGAAGCCGGGAGCCGTGTCGTCACCCCACTGCGCCCGCCGGTCCGCCGTGGTGTGCAGGCCACCGAAGGAGGTCGCCGCCGCCACCAGCCGGGCGGCGTCGATGAATCGACCCACCCGGTCGGCGTCGCCCAGGTCGAACGAGAGCACCCCGGGCATCCGGCGCATCTGCGCCGAGGCCACCGGGTACGCCGGGTCCTCCGGCCGCCCGGGCCAGCGCAGGCCGGTCACGTCCGGCCGGTCGGCGAGCAGTTCGGCGACGGCGGCGGCGTTCGCGCTCTGCCGAGCCAGGCGCAGGTCGAGGGTGGCCAGCGACCGGTGTGCCAGCCAGGCGTCGAATGCGCCCGGGACCGCCCCGGTGGTGGTACGCCAGGTCGTCACCGCCTCGATCAGCTCGGTGGACCGGCTGGCCAGGTAGCCCAGCAGCAGGTCGGAGTGGCCGGTGAGCGCCTTGGTGCCGGAGGCGACCACCAGGTCGGCACCGAGGTCCAACGGACGCTGACCGAGCGGGGTGGCGGTGGTGTTGTCCACCGCGAGTAGCGCGCCGGCGGCGTGCGCCTGCTCGGCCAGGGCCGCCACGTCGACCACGTCCAGGCCCGGGTTGGCCGGCGTCTCCACCAGCACCAGCCGGACACCCTGGAACGACGGGTACGGCCCGACGGTCGGCACGAAGAGCACCCGGACGCCGATCGCCTCCAACACGTCGGTGGCGAACGCCCGGACCGGGAAGTATCCGTCGGCGGGCAGCACCACGGTGTCCCCCGGGCGCAGCAGGGTGAGCAGCAGGCCGGTGATGGCCGCCTGACCGGTGGCGAAGACCCGGCAGTCACCGCCTTCCAACTCGCCCACAGCCGCCTCCAGCAACCGTCGGGTCGGGTTGTCGGGGCGGCCGTAACCGTTCGGCGACGTGGCAGGGCCCTGCCACGGGTCGAGGTGGTACGGCGCGGCGAAGACTGGCCCGGGCAGGAACGGGTCCCCCGGTGCCGGCTCGGGCAGGCCAGCGCGTACGGACCGGGTGCCGTCTCCCCACTCGTTCATCAGATCCTCACTCGTACGACTCGGGTTTGGCGGTTCGGCTCATCAGGGCCTCCACGGCGAGGCGCGGGTCCATCCCCTCATGGCAGATCCGCTCGACGTGCTCGGTGATCGGCATCTCCACGCCGTGCGCCCGGGACAGGTCGCGGATCGCCAGGCAGCTCTTCACGCCCTCGGCGGTCTGCCGGGTGGCGGCCTGGGCCTGCTCCAGCGTTTCACCCCGGCCCAGATGCTCTCCGAAGGTGCGGTTGCGGGCCAGCGGGGACGAGCAGGAGGCGACCAGGTCGCCCATGCCCGCGAGGCCGGCGAAGGTGATCGGGTCCGCGCCGAGCGCCACGCCCAGCCGGGCCGTCTCGGCCAGCCCTCGGGTCATCAGCATGGCCCGGGTGTTGTCGCCGAAACCCATCGCGGTGGCGATGCCGTACGAGAGGGCGATCACGTTCTTGACCGCCCCGCCCAGCTCACAGCCGATCACGTCGTCATTTGTGTACGGGCGCAGGTAGGGCGTCCGGATCGACGCCTGCACGAGCACGGTGCGGTGGCTGTTGGTCCCGGCGACCACGGTCGCGGCGGGCTGCTCAGCGGCGATCTCCGGGGCCAGGTTCGGCCCGGACACGACGACCACCCGGTCCGCGGCGACCCCGGCGGTCTCCACGATGACCTCGCTCATCCGTTTGGTGGTGCCGAGTTCGATGCCCTTCATCAGCGACACCAGGGTCGAGTCCGGGTGCAGGTAACCGGCCCATTCGGCGAGGTTGCCGCGCAGGGTCTGCGACGGCACGGCCAGCACCACCACCTCGGCGCCGGTGATTGCCTCGGCTGCGTCCGCAGTGGCGGTGACACGGGCCGGCAACAGCACGCCGGGCAGGTACTCCGGGTTGCGGCGTTCGGCCCGGATGCTCTCGGCGACCGGCGCACGACGGGCCCACACCGTCACATCCCGCCCCGCGTCCGCGAGGATCTTGGCGAACGCGGTGCCCCAGGAACCGGCACCGAGCACCGCGACGTGGCCACTCATGCCGCGTCACCCTGCTGCTCGCGTCCGGTGGTCGAGGACCGGGCATTTCGCACCCACAGCGGCGGCGGGGTGCCGCCACGGATCTCAGCGAGCATGTCCCGCAGCCGCACCATGATTGTGTCCGTCATCTCTTCGAGGGTGGCCCGGGTCGGCTGGGCGTCCGCCCACCGGCTCAGGTCGATCGGCTCGCCGGCGACAACGGTCACCGGGATCCGGGGGCGCAGGTTGACGCGGCTGGTCCGTGGGTCGAAGAGCCGCTCCGGCCCCCACATCACCAGCGGTACGACGGGGGCGCCAGTGGCCAGGGCCAGCCGGGCGGCACCGGTCTTGGCCTTCATCGGCCACAGGTCCGGCTCTCGGGTGGTGGTGCCCTCTGGGTAGATCACCACGGCGCCACCCTCATTGAGCGCGGCGACCAGCGAATCCAGCGACCGGACCGCGTCGATGGTGCCCCGCTCGACCGGGATCTGCCGGCACTGACGCAGGAGCCAGCCGACCACCGGCACCCGGAACAGGCTGGCCTTGCCCAGGTACTGCGGCCACCGCCCGGCATCGTGGATGAAGTGCGCGGAGACCAGGGGGTCGGCGTGCGAGATGTGGTTCGCCACGATGATCATGCCGCCGTCGCGTCGGAGGTGCTCCTGGCCACGCCAGGTGCGCCGGGTCCACACGGCCATCACGGGCTTCACCAGCCCCACGGAGAACCGTTGCCAGAACCCCAGCCTCCGCCGTGCCACTGTGCCTCCTCGTCGTGCCCGAACCCCGCCGCGGAACCCGCCCACGACACCCGCAGCGGAAATCATGCCTGCTCGCCCCCGGTACGGCCAGCGAGGGTCCCCACGTCCGGCTGGCAGGATGGCGGGCGTGAGTCAGCCGAGATGGACCGTGTTGGTGCCGGTGAAGCATCTGGCAGCGGCCAAGAGTCGGCTGCGGGGCGCGCTGCCCGGCGTACCGCACGAGGAACTGGCGCTGGCCCTGGCGGCCGACACGCTCCGCGCGGTGCTGGCCTGTCCGGCGGTCGCCGAGGCCCTGGTGGTGACCGACGACACCCGGGTGGCGGCGACGGCGCGGGCCGCCGGCGCGCGGGTGCTGCCCGACGGGCCGGACGCCGGCCTGAACGCCGCGTTCCGGCACGGTGCCGCCGGGGCCGCCGCGGAATGGGTGGCCGCGCTCACCGCGGATCTGCCGGCGCTGCGCCCGGCCGAACTGGCCGACGCGCTGCTCGCGGCAGAACTGGCCGGCGCGCTGCTCGCGGCAGAGCTGGCCGGCGCGCTGCTCACGGCCGAACTGGCCGGCACGCTGCTCGCGGCAGAGAACGGCCGACCTGCGGTACGCCGTTTCGTACCCGACGCACCCGGCAGCGGCACGACGCTGCTCACCGCCCCTCCTGGCGTACCCCTGGACCCTCGCTTCGGGGTGGGCTCGGCGGTCGCGCACGCGGCCAGCGGGGCGCTGCCGCTGAGCGGCGACTGGCCCAGCCTGCGCCGGGACGTGGACACCGCCGCGGACCTGATCGCAGCCACCCGGCTCGGGCTGGGGCCGCGCACCGCCGAACTCGTCGCCGCCACCCGCCCGGCCCGCGCCGCGGGGTGATTAGCCCGGCCCGCTCTGCGGTCTGACCCGCGGGTGTACGGTGCCTGCATGCAGGGCACGGTGGCCAGCTACGACGCGGCGACACGCAGCGGTCTCCTGCTGCTCGACGACGGCACCGAGATGCGCTTCCCCGCCCGAGCCTTCGATGCCTCCGGGCTGCGGCTGCTCCGGCTCGGTCAGCGGGTTCACATCGACACCGATCCCGACGGCGAGGTCGTCCGGGTGACATTGCCGACGATGATCTGAGCCAGCGAGCCCAAGTTCATTTTGCGTTTACCGTAATCGGGTGATTATGAGCGGGTGAGCACCCCTCGCGAGCAACCGGCCCACCCGCCCGCCACCGACCTCCGCAACGGCTCCCGCGTACGCGGCACCGACGGCCGCTTCCGCCCGTCCCGCGCAGAACGTGCCGGTGCCGCCCGCGCCGACACCCTGGCCGACGACCCCGGTGCCGCCTCCACCGGGCTGGACGAGGTCCTCGACCCCGGGCCGACAGCTGCCGAGGAGACGAACGGCCCGACCACCGGTGACGTCCATCAGGTCCTGCCGAGCGACCTACCGACAAACGCCGAGAAGGAGGACGAGGACGACGAACCGCCGGCGGCCCCGCCGCTGCCGGAGGACCGTTTCCTCAACCGGGAGCTCTCCTGGCTCGACTTCAACGCTCGGGTGCTCACCCTGGCCGAGGATCAACGCACCCCGCTGCTGGAACGGGCCAAGTTCCTGGCGATCTTCGCCAGCAACCTCGACGAGTTCTACATGGTGCGGATCGCCGGGCTGAAGCGGCGGCTCTCCGCCGGCCTACCGGTGCGCGGCGGGGACCGGCTGCCCCTGCGTACCCAGTTGGCGCTGATCGCCGAGCGGACCGCTGAGCTGGGTGCCCGGCACGCCGCCTGCTTCGTCGACGACGTGCTGCCCAAGCTGGCCGACGAGGGCATCCGCATACTTCGCTGGGCTGAGTTGGGCGACCCCGAGCGGGAACGGCTGCGCACCTACTTCCGGGAGCACATCTTCCCGGTGCTCACCCCGCTCGCCGTGGACCCGGCGCACCCGTTCCCGTACATCTCGGGGCGGTCGTTGAACCTGGCGGTGGCGGTTCGCGACCCCGATGGCGGCTCTGAGCTGTTCGCCCGGGTGAAGGTGCCCAACAACGTCCCCCGCTTCGTCCGTGTGGACCGGGACCAGCCGGGCGTACGGATGCTGCCGGTCGAGGATTTGATCTCGGTGCACCTGGGCCAGTTGTTCAGCGGCATGCAGGTGGTCGAGTGCCACCTGTTCCGGGTCACCCGCAACGCCGAGGTGGAGGTCGACGAGGACCGCGACGAGGATCTGCTCCAGGCGCTGGAGCGGGAGCTGGCGCGGCGGCGGTTCGGCCCACCGGTCCGTCTGGAGGCGGCCGCGTCCATCTCCGACCACATGCTGGAGTTGCTCGTTCGCGAGCTGGACATGAACGACCAGGACGTGCTGCGGGTGCCCGGGCTGCTGGACCTCTCCGCGTTGTGGCAGGTCTACGGTGAGGCCGACCGGCCGGACCTCAAGGACCCGCCGTTCGTGCCGTCCACCCACCCCCGGCTCGCCGAGGGCGAGGTGCCGCGCAGTGTCTTCTCGACCCTGCGCGACGGGGACATCCTGGTTCACCACCCGTACCACTCGTTCGCGACGAGCGTGCAGCGCTTCATCGAGCAGGCCGCCGCCGACCCCAACGTGCTGGCCATCAAGCAGACCCTCTACCGGACCAGCGGCGACTCCCCGATCGTCGACGCGTTGGTGGACGCGGCCGCCGCCGGCAAGCAGGTGGTGGTGCTGGTGGAGGTGAAGGCCCGTTTCGACGAGGTGGCCAACATCGGCTGGGCCCGCACGTTGGAACGCGCCGGCTGCCACGTGGTGTACGGCCTGGTCGGCCTGAAGACGCACTGCAAGACCGCGCTGGTGGTCCGCCAGGAGGGCAACCAGATCCGCCGCTACTGCCACATCGGCACCGGCAACTACCACCCGAAGACCGCCCGGCTGTACGAGGACTTCGGCATGCTCACCGCCGACCCGGAGATCGGCGCCGACCTCACCGACCTGTTCAACGTGCTCACCGGGTACAGCCGGCAGACCGCGTTCCGGCGGTTGCTGGTGGCCCCGCAGGGCATCCGCAGCGGCCTCATCGAGCGGATCGAGCGGGAGATCTCCCACGTCCGACTGGGCATGCCTGGCCTGGTCCAGTTCAAGGTCAACTCGCTGGTCGACGAGGGGGTGACCGACGCGCTGTACCGGGCCTCCCAGGCCGGCGTGCACGTCGACCTGCTCATCCGGGGCATGTGCACGCTGCGCCCGGGGGTGCCGGGGTTGTCGGAGAACATCCGCGTCCGCTCGATCCTCGGTCGTTTCCTGGAACACTCGCGGGTTTTCCGGTTCGGCAACAACGGCGAAGCCGAGTTCTGGATGGGCTCCGCCGACCTGATGCACCGCAACCTCGACCGCCGGGTGGAGGCGCTGGTGCAGGTGACCGACCCGATCGCCCGCGCCGAGCTGGACCACGTCCTGACCGCCGCGATGAGCTCCGACGTGGACGCGTTCGAGTTGGCCGGCGACGGCACCTGGACAAGGCGCACCGGCAGTGACGACGCCGCCCGGGTGCATCTGCAGGAACTGCTGCTGCACCGCGTCGGTGGCACGGCCAGTTGACCGATCAGCGCATAGGCTGAACCGATGGTCGAGGAGGAGCAGAAGTACGAGGTGGACGGCGCTTACGTGCTACCGGACCTGACCGCCACGTCCCCGGCCGGGGGCCAGGTCCGGGCGCTGCCACCGGTGACACTTGTCGCCCGTTACCTCGACACGGTCGACCTCCGGCTGGCCCGCGCCGGTGCCTCGCTGCGCCATCGCCAGGGCGACGAGTTGCCCTGGACGGTGAAGCTGCCGACCGGGACGCCGGGTGTCCGGCACGAGGTCTCCCGCCCCGGGCCGGTGGGCCAGCCACCGCCGGACCTGGTGGAGTTGGTCACCGTTTTGCACCGTGGGGCACCACTGGCTCCGGTGACGGTGGTGCGGACGGTCCGGCGCGCGTACGAGGTGTGTGACAAGGCTGGCACGGTGCTCGCCGAGGTGGTGGACGACCGGGTGACCGTGCTCGACGACGCCGGTGCCACCACTGGCACGTTCCGCGAGCTGGAGGTGGAGCTCAAGGCCGGCGACCGGAAGCTGCTCGACCGGGTTGGCGCTGCGCTGCGCGAGGCTGGCGCCGAGGGCGGCTCGTTCACCCCGAAGCACGTACGGGCGCTGGGCGCGACGGCGCAGGCCGATCCAGACCTGGTCGCGCCGGCAGGGCTGGCCGCCGAACCGAGCGCCGGCGACGTGGTGACCGAGGCGATCCGTAAGGAGATCCGCCGGCTGCTGGCGCACGACCCGCTGGTCCGGCTGCGCGCCCCGGCGGCCGGTGGCGACACCGCCGTGCATCAGATGCGGGTTGCCTGCCGACGCCTGCGCAGTGATCTGCGCACCTTCAAACCGCTGATCCGCAAGACCTGGTCCCGTCCGCTGCGCGACGAGCTGCGTTGGCTGGCCGGTGTCCTCGGCGCGGCCCGCGACGCCGAGGTGCTGCGCAAACGGCTGCGCAAGACCGCGAGCGCCGACCCACTCAGCCCGCTCGACCAGGGCGCGGTGGACCGGCTGGACGAGGTGCTCGCCGTACGGCAACGGCAGGCACTCGCCGCCGTCGACGAGGCGCTGCGCTCCACCCGCTACCTGGCCCTGGTGGACAGCCTGGTGCTGGCCGCCCGCGCGCCCCGGCTCACCCGCGGGTCGGCTGCCCCCGCAGCGGAGGCGCTGCCGGCGCTGGTGGCCCGGCCGTGGAGGCGGCTGACCGGGCCGGAAGGCGTCGACGGGCTCGACGCGCAGTCGCCGGACACCCGCTGGCACGCCGTGCGCAAGGAGGGCAAACAGGCCCGGTACGCGGTGAATGCCGTGGCACCGACCGTCAGCAAGGGTGCACGTCGGCTTTCCCGCGCCCTCGCCGGTGTGCAGGACGTGCTCGGCGAGCACCAGGATGCGGCCGTGGCAGCGGACACCTGGCTGGAGATCGCCGCCGAGCGGCCGGACGACCACGAGCTGGCGGTCACCGCCGGGCGGCTGGCCGAGCGCGAACGCGGTTCGGTGCGGCGGATGCGGGATCTCTTCCCGGCTGCCTGGCACCGGGCCACCCGGCGGCGGCGGACCAGTTGGCTGCCGTGACCGGCATCCGGGCGGCTGGCGGGGTGGCCTGGCGGCCGACCGCCGACGGCGTACGCGTCTGCGTGGTGCACCGCCCCCGCTACGGCGACTGGACGCTGCCGAAGGGCAAGCTGGAGCCGGGCGAGCATGCGCTGGCCGCAGCGGTCCGTGAAGTGGCCGAGGAGGCCGACGTACGGGGCGTACCGCAGGTCCGGTTGCCGTCGGTGCGCTACCGCAGCGAGGGGCAGGCCAAGCTTGTCGACTACTGGTCGATGCTCGCGGTGGCAAGCGGCGGTTTCCAACCCGACACCGAGGTGGACGACCTGCGCTGGCTCCCGGTGGACGACGCCATCCGGTTGGTCAGCTACCCCCATGACGCCGAGGTGCTGGCGGCGTTCGCCGCACTGCCGTCGGTGACCGCGACGGTCGCGCTGGTCCGGCACGCCCACGCCGGTAAGCGGGCCACCTGGTCCGGCCCGGACGTCGGCCGCCCACTGGACGCCGAGGGTTGGGCCCAGGCGACCGCGTTGGCCGGCCTCCTCGCCCTGATCCGGCCGGCCCGGCTGGTGTCGGCGTCACCGCGCCGCTGCGTGCAGACACTGGACCCGACCGCCGCGCTGCTCGACCTGCCGATCGAAATCTGCGGCGACCTGGACGAGCCGCAGCCCGGCCAGCAGGGTGACGAGCAGATTCTGGCAACCGCCGCCCGACTGTTGGAGCTGGCCAGCGGCGGTGGGCAGGTGGCGGTGTGCAGCCAGGGAAAGGTGCTGCCGGGCGCCCTGGAGCGGTTGACCGGCCGCACCGACGAGGACTTCACCACTCCCAAGGGTGGCGGTTGGTTGCTCGCCTTCACCGGCGACCGGCTGCTGGCCGCCGACCGCCTGTAGAGCCGGCATCAAGTCGCAGTCCCGCCGGCATCGCGACTCGCATCCTTGATCGTTGGCAGCTGAGCGATTCGACACGCCGAGCACCGCCCTGCTGAGCTGCCACCGATCTCCGCGACTGAGCAAGGCAGGCGCCAAGGCCCACGGCGGCGAGCAGGATGGCCGGGAGGAGCAGGTCACCCCGGTTGAGGGCGAACAGCACCGCGCCGGCCAGCAGCGCCACCGGCCCGTACGCTCGGCCCCACCGCTGCGGCGGCCGGGTCGACGGTCCCCGTACACGGAAAGGGCGTCCACCCACGGGTGGACGCCCTTTCGCAGAGGGTTGGTCAGCGCTTGCTGGCCGCCTTCTTGGCTGGAGCCTTCTTCGCCGGCGCCTTCTTGGCCGCCGTGCTCTTGCTCGCCGCCGCGGTGGTCTTCTTCGCCGCGGTCGACTTGGTCGCCGCGGTGGTCTTCTTCGCCGCGGTGGTGGTCTTCTTGCTGGCGGCCGTCTTGGTCGCCGTGGTGCTCTTGCTCGCCTTGGCCGGGGCGGTCTTCTTACTGGCGGCCGTCTTGGTCGCCGTGGTGGTCTTGCTTGCCTTGGCCGGGGCGGTCGTCTTGCTGGCCGCCTTGGCCGCGGTTGCCTTGGTGCCCGCGGCCTTGGTGCCGGCGGCCTTGGTGCCGGTCGCCTTGGTGCCCGCCGCCTTGGTGCCCGCAGCCTTGGTGCCCGCCGCCTTGGCCGTGGCGGTGGCGGTGGCGGTCTTCTTCGTCGCCACCGTGGCCTTCGGCACCTTGCCGCTGGCCACCATTTCCTTGAACCCGGCGCCGGGGCGGAAGGTCGGGACTGATGTTTTCTTGACCTTCACCGCCTCGCCGGTACGCGGGTTGCGCGCTGTTCGCGCGCCACGCACACGCTTTTCGAATGCTCCGAATCCGGTGATCGCCACCTTCTCGCCCTTGGTGACCGCCGCCTGGACCTCGGTGAGGACCGCCTCGAGGGCGTTCGTCGCCGTCTTCCGGTCCCCCAGGCGAACGGCGAGCGCCTCGATGAGCTCGGCCTTGTTCACGACTTCCTCCCGATTGTGCAACTGACTCGTCGCGAGCCATTCTGCGCGCACCGTATGCCCTGTGCTGCCGCTACACAAACATTCGGTGGAAAAAAGCCCTTGTGTCGTAACGGATTCACCCCCACCGGTTGGACCGATGGGGGTGAAATCCGCTGTGCGGGCACGCGTACGGCTATGCCACGGAGGGCAGGAACGGCAGTCGCTGGGCCTCGTAGGAGTCGATGTCAGCGGCGTGCCGGAGGGTGAGTCCAATGTCGTCGAGGCCCTCCAGCAGCCTCCAGCGGCTGAAGTCGTCGAGCGGGAACGACCAGGTGGCATCCCCGGCGCGGAGCTGGCGGGCGGTCAGGTCGACGGTCACCGGCGTGGTCGGATCCTGCTCGACCAGATCCCACAGCTCTTCGACAGCTTTCAATTCCAACTCGACCGGCAACAGACCTTCCTTGAGTGCGTTGCCGCGGAAGATGTCGCCGAAGCGCGGCGCCACCACAGCGCGGAAGCCCCAGTCCCGTAGTGCCCAGACGGCGTGCTCCCGGGAGGAGCCGGTGCCGAACTCCGGGCCGGCGAGGAGGATCGACGCCCCCGAATAGGTGTCATCGTTGAGCACGAATGTTGGATCTTCCCGCCAGGCGCTGAACAGCCCGTCAGCGAAGCCCGTCCGGGTCACCCGCTTGAGGTACACGGCCGGGATGATCTGATCGGTGTCCACGTTGGACCGACGCAGCGGCACGGCGGTGCCGGTGTGGGTGGTGAACTTGTCCATCTCCTGGAGTCCCTTCTACAGATCGGCGGGGGCGGCCAGCCGGCCGACCACGGCGGTGGCGGCGGCGACCGGCGGGGAGACCAGGTGGGTACGCCCACCCCGGCCCTGACGGCCCTCGAAGTTGCGGTTCGAGGTGGAGGCGGAACGCTCGCCCGGCTTCAGCGTGTCGGGGTTCATCCCGAGACACATGGAGCAGCCGGCGAACCGCCACTCGGCCCCCGCATCCGCGAAGACCTTGTCCAGCCCTTCAGCCTCGGCGGCCTCCCGCACGGCGGCGGAACCGGGCACCACGAGCATCCGGACGCCCTCGGCGACCTGGTGGCCGCGCAGCACGTCGGCGGCGGCCCGCAGATCCTCCAGCCGGCCGTTGGTGCAGGAACCCACGAAGACCACGTCGATGGGCAGGTCCCGCAACGGGGTGCCGGGACGTAGGTCCATGTATTCCAGAGCGCGGCGGGCGGCGCTGCGCTCCGAGTCGGTGACGAAGTCCTCCGGGTCCGGCACGGGGGCGCTCAGCGGCGCACCCTGACCGGGGTTGGTGCCCCAGGTGACGAACGGGGTGATCCGGCTCGCGTCCAGGGTCACCTCGGCGTCGAAGCGCGCGCCCTCGTCGGTGGGCAGCGTCCGCCACCAGGCCAGCGCCGCGTCCCAGTCCGCGCCCTGCGGCGCGTTCGGTCGACCCTTGAGGTACGCGAAGGTGGTCTCGTCCGGCGCGATCATGCCGGCCTTGGCACCCCACTCGATGGACATGTTGGCGATCGTCATCCGCCCCTCCATGGAGAGGGCCTGGATCGCCTCGCCGCGGTACTCGACGATGTGCCCGCGACCCCCGCCGGTGCCGACCTGGGTGATCAGCGCGAGCACCAGGTCCTTGGCGGTGACGCCGGGGGCCAGTTTCCCGGTGACGTTCACGGCCATCGTCTTGGGCCGGCTCTGCGGCAGCGTCTGGGTGGCCAGTACGTGCTCCACCTCGCTGGTGCCGATGCCGAAGGCGAGCGCACCGAACGCGCCGTGGGTGGCGGTGTGCGAGTCGCCGCAGACGATCGTCATGCCCGGCTGGGTGAGGCCGAGCTGCGGGCCGATCACGTGCACGATGCCCTGGTTGTCGTCGCCGAGCGGGTGCAGCCGCACCCCGAACTCGGCGCAGTTGCGGCGCAGCGTCTCGATCTGCGTACGCGACGTCGGGTCCGCGATGGTGAGCAGGTCACCACGGCGAAGGCGGAACGCCGGGTCGGCGTACCCGGTCGGGGTGTTGTGGTCCTCGGTCGCGAGGGTCAGGTCGGTACGACGCACCGGGCGCCCGGCGAGCCGCAGCCCGTCGAAAGCCTGCGGGCTGGTCACCTCGTGCAGCAGGTGCAGGTCGATGAAGAGCAGGTCCGGTTCACCATCAGCGGACCGTACGACGTGCGCGTCCCAGACCTTTTCGGCCAGGGTCCTCGGCTCAGGAGTGACTCCCACCATCTGGACATCCTAAAGTTTGGGAGGTAAGTTTCGGCTTGTGGGACACAGTATGAGCGGTGTCGGCGTTCTCGACAAGGCGGTGGTCATCCTGGCCGCCTGTGTCGACGGCGCCAGCCTGGCCGAACTCGTTGATCGCACCAAGCTGCCCCGAGCCACTGCACATCGGCTGGCACAGGCACTGGAGATACACCGGATGCTGGTGCGGGACACACAGGGAAGGTGGCGCCCCGGCCCCCGTCTGGGTGAGCTGGCCAACGCCGCACCGGACGTTCTGCTGACCGCCGCCGAGCCGTTGCTGGCCGCGCTGCGCGACGCCACCGGTGAGAGCGCACAGCTCTACCTGCGCCGTGCCGACGAACGGATCTGCGTGGCGGCGGCAGAGCGCGCCAGCGGCCTGCGGGACACCGTTCCGGTCGGTTCGGTGCTGCCGATGACCGCAGGCTCCGCAGCCCAGATCCTGCTCGCCTGGGAGCCGCCGGAGGCGGTGATGCCGCTGCTGCCGCGCAGCAAGTTCACTGGCCGCACCCTCGCCGAGGTACGCCGCCGCGGCTGGGCGCAGAGCGTCGCCGAGCGGGAGGCCGGTGTGGCGAGCGTCTCCGCGCCGATCCGCGACCGCACCGGCCGCGTGATCGCCTCAGTGAGCATCTCCGGCCCGATAGAGCGCCTGGGCCGCCGCCCCGGCGAACGCCACGCAATGGCAGTAGTAAGAGCAGGCCAACGCCTCTCCGGCCTCTAACCCCCACCCCCACCCCCGCACCCCTCCCCCCACCCCTCCGCGGTGATCAAGAGGTTTGCGTCATGACACGCCGAGGCTGCTGACGCAAACCTCTTGATCACCGCGAGCAGAAGGGGTGGGGGAAGGGAGAAGGGAGAAGGGAGAAGGGAGAAGGGAGAAGGCTCGTCTCGCGAAGCGAGACGAGCCTTTGGTTGTAGCCCCGACCGGATTCGAACCGGCGCTACCGCCTTGAGAGGGCGGCGTCCTGGGCCACTAGACGACGGGGCCAGAACTTTCTGTTCACCGCCCTCGCGGGCGGCACGGATGTAGTCTAGCGGCACCGCCCGTTGGCACAATCACCGGGTGCGAGCCCCCGTGGCACCGGAGCAGACAACGAAACAGCCCGCCTCACCAGGTGAGACGGGCTGTGCACAATGTAGCCCCGACCGGATTCGAACCGGCGCTACCGCCTTGAGAGGGCGGCGTCCTGGGCCACTAGACGACGGGGCCAGAAC
>NZ_JBNCKP010000008.1:116018-259948 GCF_049841575.1 Micromonospora sp. DT201
GAACTACTTCTCGCTCCCCCACCCTGACGGGCGAAGGAGCTGCACTCCACCAGAGACCACTCTCCGCCCCCGGAGGGGCGGAGTCGAACTCCGTCAGAATCCAGCGTCCGGAATTCTCGCGAATTCCGGTAGCGCTGGGGTACCAGGACTCGAACCTAGACTAACTGAACCAGAATCAGTCGGGCTGCCAATTACCCCATACCCCATTGGCCCCTTGCGGTGCCGGGAGTGAACTTTACCCTCCCGGCACCGGCAGGCCAAATCCGATCCCCTGAACCACCTGTGAGCTGCGGAAACAGGGGCATCCGGCGGATCAGGCGACGGGAACCACCGGGTTGGTGAGCTCGCCGATGCCCTCGATCCGCACGGTGACCGTATCCCCCTCGACAAGCGGGCTAACCCCTGCCGGAGTGCCGGTGAGAACGACGTCGCCGGGCAGCAGGGTCATCACGTGCGAGATGTACGACACGAGGCCCGCAACGTCGAAGACCATGTCCTTCGTCCGGCCGAGTTGGCGTACCTCCATCTCCTCCGGGTTGCGACCCACCTCACACCGGATCTCCAGGTCGGAGACGTCCAGGCCGGTGGTGATCCACGGGCCGATCGGGCAGAACGAGTCGAAGCCCTTGGCACGGGTCCATTGCCCGTCCGAACGCTGGAGGTCCCGAGCGGTGACGTCGTTGGCGCAGGTGTAGCCGAAGATGGCGCGTTCGGCGGCGGCCCGGTCGGCGCGGCGCGCGCCTGGCGCCCCGATCACGACCGCGAGCTCCGCCTCGTGCTCGACCTGCTTCGAGAAGATCGGCAGCCGGATGGCGTCCCGGGGGCCGATCACCGAGGTGGACGGCTTGAGGAAGAGCAGCGGCTCCTTGGGCACGTCGTTGCCGTGTTCGGCGGCGTGGTCGGCGTAGTTCCGGCCGACGCAGACGACCTTGCTGGGCAGGATCGGCGAGAGCAGTCGGACGTCGGAGAGGGCCCAGCGGGCCCCACTGAAGGAGAGTTTGCCGAACGGGTGGCCCTCGATCTCGGCGATGGTCAGGCCCTGCGGCCCGGCCTCCGGTTCGCCTTCGACGGCACCGAACGACATTCCCTTGGCATGGGCGAAACGAGCGATACGCACCCGGCCAATCTAGCCCCGCCGACACGTCTACCGGCCAGGACCGGCCGCGGGGTGTGCTCAACCCGTCAGCGCGCGGCACCTTACCGGAGCTGGAGGTGACCGGGGCGGGCTTCCCGACTTCGTACCCGCACGGAGGCGGCTCGCCCCTAGCGTCGGCTCCGGAGGTTCGTTCGTATGCCTGCATCGACACGACACCACAGAGCCCTCGCAGTGTTCGTGCACTGCCTCGGCATCCTCGCCGCCGTGCCGGCCCTGCCAGCGGCGGCTCCGGAGGCGGCGGCCGCGCCACGACCACCGGCGGCCACGACACGGCCAGAAGCCGCCACACCTCGATCACCGGCTGCCACACCAAGACCGACTGCCACACCAAGACCGACTGCCACAACACGACCGGGCGCCACAACACGACCGAGCACCACGTCACCCGGGGTGCCGACGGCTGCGCCGGCAGAGGCCACGCAGCCACCGGTCGCGGTGGTCGCGCGGGTGATCGTCGAGCCCACCCCGCCCTCGGCGCCACCGGCGATGGCACCACCATCCCGGGCACCGGCGTCGGCGCCCCCGCAGCAGGTCACGGTGGCGGTCGCCCCGGAGAGCAGCCCCGCGCCGAGGTATCGGATCCAGGTGCGCAACGTTGGCAACGCGCCGGTGGAAACCACCGTGCGCCAGGAGCTGCCGCCCGGATCGTCACCGACGGCGATCAGCGCCGGCGGCCAGTCCACCCGGGCTGGCGGGTCCGCCACCGAGGTGACCTGGCGGCTGAGGCTGCCGGCACACAGCACCACCACGCTGGGCACCGCGCTCGCCACGACCGCGCCCGGCCAGCCGCTGACCGCGCCGACGTGCGCGTTCACCAGTGACGGGACCCGGCCGTACGACTGCGCCACGGCCACCTGGAAGGCGGCAGGCGCACCGGCGGCCGAGGTCACCGAGGCGCCGCCCTGGCGTCGGTACCCGGTGCTGCTCGCCGGACTGGCCGTCCTGCTGCTGATCAGCGCCGCCCTGGTCTGGGTGTGGCGACGTCGGCGCGGGCGTCGGGTGACGGCTGCGGCACTGTCCGCTGGGGGCGGGCCCGACAGTGGCCGCGGAACGATCTATCCGCGTCCGGCAGCCCCGAGCACGGCGAGGCGTCGGCGTACCCCGCCGGTCTGGTTGGTCGTAGGTGCGGCCGTGGCGGTACTGGCCGCCGTCGTCGGCACCGCGGGGTGGACGGCGACTCGGCAGGTTTCGGCGATCGACACGGAGAAGCAACCCACCAGCGGCGCGTGGATGGGCACCGGCGTCAGTGGACCGGTGGGCGTGCCACTTCGGGAGTCGGCGTTCGAATTCACCGTGTATCGGATGTCCTGCGGCGCGCCCGGCACCGCCGGAAAAGCTGAGGGCGGCAGTGCGGCCGCGCCGGCCAACGGTCGACGCTGCCAGGCCACCGTGGGTGTGCGCAACGTCACCGGCGACCACCAACCCTGGCACAGTCAGCTGCAACGGGCCTACCTGCCCGGTGGGCGCTGGGTGAGCACCGACGAGCCGGCCACCCGGGCGGCCAACCTGGGTCGGGACGTCTTCGCCGACCCGATGGCAGCGGGCACTCGGATGGTGCTTCCGCTGGTCTTCACCGTCGACGGGCGGGACCCGCCCCAGCAGTTGGAGCTGCGCAGCGGGGTGTTCTCCGCCGGCGTGCGGGTGGACATGCCCTGATCGGTGAACGGGCGGCGGTCGTACCCTGGTTTGCGTGACCGCCGCCCTCGCCCCCGCCGTGCTCGACGTGGCCCAGTGGCAGGCCCGTCGGCGGGCCCACGAGGAGCGGGTGGACGTCTGGCTGACCCCGCACCTGGCCCGCCGACGACGCGGTGAGCGGCATCCGGTCGCCGACTTCCTGTTCACCTACTACTCGCACCGCCCGGCCCAGCTTCGTCGCTGGCACCCGGGCGCGGGGGTCGAGCTGCGCGATGCCGATCCGGCCGAATTCGGCCGGGACTACCGCGCCACCGCCGCCGGGGTCACCCTCGACACCGATGCGGTACGCGAGCGGCGCGGCGAGTCGATCGCCTGGATCCGCTCCCTGCTCGCGGCCACCCGTGGGCGAGCGCCACACTTCGGCTGCTTCGGGATGCACGAGTGGGCGATGGTCTACCGGCAGACCCCTGCGGAGCTGCGGCACAACGCCTGGCCGCTGCGGCTGACCCCGGAGCGGACAGCCGCGGTCGTCGAGGAGCGGGGCGTGCGGTGCAGCCACTTCGACGCGTTCCGGTTCTTCACACCGCCGGCCCGGCCGTTGAACCTGCTCAACCCGACCCGGGAGACGCAGCACGCTCTTGAGCAGCCGGGGTGCCTGCACGCCAACATGGATCTGTACAAGTGGGCGTACAAGTTGTCCCCACTGGTCGGATCGGAGCTGGTGGCCGACACGTTCGACCTGGCCAGGGATATCCGCACGCTGGACATGCGGGCCAGCCCGTACGACCTGGCGGCACTCGGCTATCCGCCGGTGCGGGTGGAGACTCCGGAGGGCCGCGCGGAGTACGCGGCGGCGCAGCGCGCGTTCGCCGACCGGGCCGCTGTGCTACGCGACCGGCTGCTCACCGCCGTCCCGGCCTGAGCCGGCCCTAGTCGTCGTCGGCGCGGCGGTCCCGCTTGCGCTGGGACTGGCGTTTCTTCTCGGCCAACCGGCGCTCCTTGGCCCCACGGGACGGGCGGGTCGCTCGGCGGGGCGGCGGTGGGGGTGCGGCGGCCTCACGCAGCAGCGCGGTCATCCGTTCGCGGGCCGCCTCCCGATTGGCCAGTTGTGCCCGGTGCTCGCTGGCGGCGATCGTCAGCACCCCGTCGACCAGTCGGTTGGCCAGCCGGGCCAGCGCTCGCGACCGCAGCCACTCGGGCACGGCCGGCGAGTTCGCCAGGTCGTAGCTCAGCTCGACCCGGGAGTCCGCGGTGTTCACGCCCTGCCCACCCGGCCCCGACGAGCGGGAGAAGCGCTCCCGCAGCTCCCCGGCGGGGACGACCCACCGGTCGGTCACCCGCAGTCCGTCGTCCACGCCCCGAGGCTAACGCGCGGCGACCGGCCGGGAGTTATCGGTGCGGAGGCTCACTCTGCGTCGGGGACTGGCTGGGCGCTGGCCCGGCAGTTTCGTCGTCGTCGCCGACCGCCGCGTACGCCGCTGCGCCGAAGAGCAGCAACGCGATCACCCCGGCCTTCACGGCGACCCCGCGGATCAGCGACCAGGCGCCTCTCCGGGCACCCGGCACCGATTTCTTGACGGTCTGGTAATCGTTCCACCCGCGTCGTGCCCGGGCGTACGCCGACCCCACTGCACATCCGATGACCAGGCCCACCAGCAGGAGGACCGCGAGAAGAGGACGCTCCACCTCCGCCAGTATCCAGATCGACCGTAATATTTCCATGGCCCGATGCCGTCACGCCGGATATCTGACACTGGCGGCGTTCCCATTGCGCGCGGCCAGGCTGTCCGGGCAGCTCAGCCACCCTTGCCGATGATCGTGTCGGCGGTCTGCTGCACCTGGTCGATCGGGATGGCGAACCCGATGCCGATCGATCCGCTCCCGTCGATGGTGGCAATGGCGGTGTTTACTCCGACCACCTCCCCGCGGGCGTTGACCAGCGGTCCACCCGAGTTGCCGGGGTTGATGGACGCGTCGGTCTGCACCGCACTGTGCCGGTTGTTGCCCAGCCGCACCTGGCGGTCCAACGCGCTGATGATGCCCGCGGTGACCGTTCCGGCCAGACCGAGCGGCGAGCCCACCGCGAGCACCGGCTCACCGACCCGGATCGCGCCCGGCTTGGCCAGGGGCAGCGGGGCGAGGCCCGCCGCTGCCGGCACCTTCAGTACCGCCAGGTCGCTGCGCGGCTCCCGTCCGACCACCACGGCAGCGAACCGGCGGCCGTCGGGCAGCTCCACGGTCACCGGCCCGCCACCCCCCTTGGCCAGGATGTGATCGTTGGTGATCAGGTGCTGCTGGTCGTCCACGGCGAAGCCCGAGCCGGTCGCGGACCCGCCGCTCGCACCGCCGGCCAGCACCGACACCACCCCGGGTACGGTCCGCTCAGCCGCGGTGACCAGCTCGGCCGGCACCGGGGCGGCGGACGCCGCAGCCGGGCCCGGAGCCCCGTCCCGGGCGGCCACCACGCCACCGGCGACGGCACCCGAGAGGGCGGAGACCGCCACCACGGCCAGCGCGGCGAGTAGCCGTCGGGGCCGTCGCCCGCCCGGGTCACGTTCGGGCGCGTCCCACCACCCGCGCCCGTCCGGATCTACTTCCGGTGAGATGAACCAGGGACCGCGCGGTTCGCCCAGTCCGGTCTGCACTGCCATGCGTACTCCTCACAGTCGACGTCGGTGGTGAGCGGCGGTCAGGGCAAGCGGGAGAACCAGCGCATCGAGCCGACGGCGGCCCCCATCGCGAATACCAGTCCGAGACCGATGAACCGGGCCGAGACGTCCTGCCGCTCGGTGCGGTAGCCGACCGAGCTGCCAATGTCGTCGTAGACGGCCCGGAGTTCGTCGGTGGTGCTGGCCTCGTGGAACATCCCGCCGGTCTCCTCGGCGACCGCCTTGAGGGTCTGCCCGTCGACCGGCACCTGGATGGGTCGTCCACCGCGGTCCACGAATCCGGACGGTGTTCCGAAGGAGATGGCGTGCACCGGCACCTCCGCCGTCACCGCCTCCGCCGCCGCCTCCATCGGATCCATGCCGGAGGTGTTGGCGCCGTCGGAGAGCAGGATGATCCGAGCCGGTGGCGTCTCCTTCGCGGCCGCACTGTCCAGGCTCTTGACCGCGCTGAGGGATGTGTTGATCGCCTCGCCGATCGCCGTACCCTGCACGCCGGTGATCCCCTCGGCCAGTCGGCCGATCCCCTCGTCGAGGGCGTCCCGGTCGGTGCCTGGCGGCACCAGCACGGCCGCGCTGCCGGCGAACGCGACGAGACCCACGTTGAACTCGTCGGGCAGGCCCTCGACGAAGCGCCGGGCCGCCTCTTTCGCCGCAGCCAACCGGTCCGGCTCCACATCGGTGGCGAGCATCGAGGTGGACACGTCCACCGCCACCATCACCGTGGCACGTTCCCGGGGCACCCGAACTTCGGCGCTGGGGCGGGCGAAGCCGACCACGAGCAGCGCAAGCATGGCCAGGAAGAGCCCGGCCGGCACGTGCCGACGCCAGGCGGGGCGCTCTGGTGCCACCCGGTCCAGCAGCCGCAGGTTGGTGAAGCGGACCGCGTACCGGCTGCGTCCGCGCTGCATCACCAGGTACGCGACGACCAGGGCGAGCACGCCGAGCAGTAGCCAGAGTCGCAGCGGCGACTGCCAGATCACGCGGCACCTCCCCGTGGTTGACGGACCGGCGCGGCGGCCAGCCGGCGCTGGGCGTGTACGTGTCGGACGATGTCCGCACTCCAGTCCCCGTCGGTGCGCAGGGCCAGGTGGGTGGCTCCGCTGCGGCGCAACGCCTGGTGGACCTGCTCACGCTGGGCGGCGGCTGCCTCGGCGAACCGCTCGCGCAGTCGGCGGTCCGATGTGCACACCTCGCGGCGGCGGCCGGTCTCCGGGTCGACGAGCGTGATCAGGCCGACGTCCGGGAGCTCCAGCTCGCGCGGGTCGGTCACCTCGATCGCCAGCACCTGGTGCCGGGCGGCCAGCCGACGCATGGTCCGCTCCCAGGGCGCCGGCTGTCCGGGGTCGTCGGGCAGGCCGTCGAGGAAGTCGGAGACCACCACGACCAACCCACGTCGGTTGGCGATCCGCTGCAACGCGTCGAGCCCGTCCGTCAGGTCGGGCGGCTCGGCGAGTGCTCCGGCCGCCGGCCTCCACCCCGGTCGGCCGCCGGGCGCGGTGGGGCGTGGGGCGGCAAGCAGCGCGCGGAGCAGGGCGAGCAGGTGGGTACGCCCGCTGCGGGCCGGGAAGCGGCGTACCCCGTCTGCACGCAGCACCTGGGCGCCGAGACGGTTGCCGACGCCTGCGGTCAGGAAGCCCACCGCCGCGACCGCGGCCACCGCCAGTTCCCGCTTGTCCAACTCGGCGGTGCCGAACTCCATGCTGGCGCTGCCGTCGACCAGCAGCCAGGTGGTCAGTTCCCGGTCGGCGTCGACCTGACGGACGTGCGGCACGGCGGTGCGGGCCGTCACCGCCCAGTCCATCCGACGGACCTCGTCCTCGCCCGGCCGGTACTCGCGGCTGCCGGCGGGTTCACTGCCTGGGCCGGGCAGCAGGCCACGGTACTGGCCGTGCAACAGGCCATTCAGTCGGCGCGTGACGGTCAGCTCCAGGCGGCGCAGCCGCTGGTCCGGAGTCAGCTCCGCCAGGCCGGGGTCAGCTGGCGCGGCGGCCGGAGCGACCTTCGCGCGTCTCATGCCGCCGCCAGATCCGGCGCCTGCTGTGGGTTTCCGTTGGCCAGCCGGGGCGGAGGCACCGCCTCGACCAGGCGCCGCACCACGCTCTCGGCCGACACCCCGTCGGCCACCGCGTCGAAGGAGAGCACCAGCCGGTGGGCGAGGACGTCGACGGCGAGATCACGGACGTCCTCGGGCAGCACGTACTCCCGCCCGCGCAGCAGAGCCTGTGCCCGGGCGGCCGCGACGAGGCCGAGGGTGGCTCGCGGGCTGGCCCCGTACGCCAACAGCGGGGCGATCTCCGGCAGCCCGAACCGACCCGGGTCGCGGGTGGCGAGTATCAGCCGCACCACGTACTCCGCCAACGCGTGGTGGACGAAGACCCGCTCGGCATGGGCCTGGAGGTCCCGCAGCCGTTGCGCATCGAGCACCTGGCGCGGGCTCGGCCGGTCGGTGCTCATTCGGTAGAGGATGGCCAGTTCGTCGGCGTCGCTGGGGTAGTCGACCACCACCTTCATCAGGAACCTGTCGCGCTGCGCCTCCGGAAGTTGGTAGACGCCCTCGGACTCGATCGGGTTCTGGGTGGCCAGCACCAGGAACGGCTCCGGGACCGGCCAGCTGCGCCCGCCGATGGAGACCTGCCGTTCGGCCATCGCCTCCAGGAGCGCGGACTGCACCTTGGCCGGGGCGCGGTTGATCTCGTCGGCCAGCACCAGGTTGGCCATGATCGGGCCCAGTTCGACGTCGAAGGCCTCCTTGGAGGCCCGGTAGATTCGGGTGCCGACGATGTCGGAGGGGACCAGGTCCGGGGTGAACTGAATCCGGGAGAAGGTGCCGCCGACCACGGTGGCGAGGGTCTGCGCGGCCAGGGTCTTGGCCACCCCGGGCACTCCCTCCAGGAGACAGTGCCCATTGGCGATCAGTGCGGTGAGCAGGCGTTGGACGAGCCGATCCTGCCCGACGATCACGCGTTTGACCTCGAAGAGAGTCTGGTCCAGCTCGACGCCGGTCGGCTCGGGATCGACCGAGGTGGGCATGCTGGCCAGGGTGTCCGAGATGTCCGTCACGGTGCTTGCTTCCCGGGGCGAGGCCCCGGCAAACGTCGGATTGTGCGGCCCGGATGGGCCGGGAGTGGCCCGAATGGGGATGAGCCGCGCGGAAGGGTGATGATCGGCACGAGCCGGCCAAGAACAGCCCGAGCGATCAGGGACAGTCAGGAAGAGCACGACCGACGCGAGCCGCCACGAGTCGGTCGGCGGTGACGACCGCGCGGACCGCCATCCCGCCGCCGCAGGCCTGCTGATCCACTCCGTTTCGCCGACATGGCGGTATCCGCGACGAGGGAAACCGCAATGTCGGCGACCTGGAGTGGATCATGCCCCCGGATGCCCACCGCCCGGGCCGGGCAGCCGGCCGGGCCGGGACGGGCTCGACGAGGTGCGGTCGACGGGCCGGCGCGCGGTGAGCGCAAAGGTGCCGGCCCCCGCGCGCGGGGCGCGGGGGCCGGATGTCGACTCGGTCAGGGCGTGTGGACGACCAGGTGGAAGCCCAGGTTGGCCGGTTGACCGAATGAATTGCGGGTCTGCACGAAGACCCCGTTCGGCGTGAGGAGCCGGGGCGCGACCGAGACCTCGCCGGCCGGCGGGATGCAGCAGTTGTCAGCCCGGCCGACGGTCGCCACGATGACAGCGGACGAGACGACGTAGCCGAACTGGACCTCGTACTGCCCGGTGCCGTACTTGATCACGGTGCCGGCGCCGTGCGCCTTGGTGCCGTTGGAGTTGACGACAGTGATGCTGACGGAGGCCGCCATCGTGCTGACCCCACCCGCCTTCAGCGCGGCCTTCGACAGGCGCGCCGACTCGGCGCTGACCGGCGGCTGGCTGTCCGTACCACGGGCCGTCGGCTTGATGGCCGCCTGCGGTGCCTTCGCCGACGGCTGGGCGACGGCGATCCCCCCACCAGCCAGGGTGAGCGCCAGGACAGCGAACGTGACCGCTGTCGCCTTACGTCGGAAGGATTTTTCCATGACAGGTCCCCCTTGTGTGACCGTGCGAATTCGGCCGACCCGCGGGGCGGGACGGATGGCTGCCCACAAATAGGCGGACGACGACAGTAGGGCGGGGGGAAAGCTCACTCACATGCACCCGGTGAGGTTGATTTCTCAACGATCTACATCCGCTCTGAGCTGGTGATACTACTCAGAGTTGCGTCGTATAAGCCAGATGGAACGTAGCACCACAAAAAGCAGGACGTCAATAGTTGATCTCACTTTATCGAGCTATCAATCAGTCGTCAGATAATTGTGAAATGTGAACGCACTACTATTCGTGAAATGGTTTCGAGGCGCCCGCTAGGATCACCATCATGATCGCCGGCGCTCCGTCCACGCCCACGCCCACACCCACACCGAGGTGGTACCGCAGAGCTCGGCTGGGCACGGTGCTCTGCTGGCTGACGGTCGTACCGACAGCTCTCTGGGCCGCCGTCCGGCTGGTCGGCCTGGACCGGGGGCCGCTGGTGCAGGCGCTCGCCTTCACGCCGTACGTCGCGGGCTTCAGCATGCTGGCCCTGACTCTCGCGCTCGCCCTGCGGCGCTGGTGGCCAGCGGCGATCGCGGCCCTGGCAGCGGTGGCACTGGTCGGCGCCGTCGCCCCCCGCGCGCTGGCCGCCCCGCAGCCGGCGGCGACCGGGCCGACCGTGCGGCTGCTCACCGCCAACCTGCTCGCCGGCTCCGGCGACGCGCGGACACTTGTCGACCTGGTCCGTCGGCACGAGGTGGACGTGCTCACCGTGCAGGAGTTCACACCGGACGCGCAGGCCGCCCTGGATCAGCTCGGCCTCGACCGGCTGCTGCCGCACCGGCAACTCAATCCGGAGATTGGCACAGCCGGCTCCGGGCTCTACTCGCGGTGGCCGATCACGGACGTCGGCCTCCGGCGCAACCTCAACGGGTGGGGTTTCACCCAGGCGTACGGGACACTAGCCGCCCCTGGCGCGCCCCCTGTTCGCGTCGAGTCGGCCCATCCCTCGGCCCCGTACGCGCTGGACCAGGTCGGCCCGTGGCGTGCCGACCTGACCGCCCAACCTCCGGCCACCCCGGACGGTGGCCTGCAGATCCTTGCCGGGGACTTCAACGCCACCCTCGACCACAGCCCCCTGCGGGCCCTGCTGCGCAGCGGTTACGTCGACGCCGCCGACGCCGCCGGGAAGGGCTTGATCGGCACCTGGGGGCCGTACGACGGTGACTTCATCCCACCGGTAACCATCGACCACGTGCTGGTCGACCGGCGCATCGCAGTCCGCTCGGTACGGGTGCTCGCCCTCCCCGGCAGCGACCACCGCCCCGTCCTAGCCACCCTGACCCTCCCAACCCCCTAACCACCCCACCCCCCACCCCACCCCCACCCCACCCCACCCCGCCCCTCTCCCAGCCCCCGCGATCTTGCACTTACTGTCCCGTCATAAAGCGCAAAAGCCTCATACCGACGACACAAAGTGCAAGATCGCGAGGGTGGGGGTGGGGGTGGGGTGGGGTGGGGAGGGGGATGGGGGGGTGGGGTGGGTGGGGTGGGTGGGTTAGACGGTTGTGGGGGCTAGGCCGTAGGTGAGGGCGTCTACCAGGGCGTGCCAGCTGGCCTCTACCACGTTGGGGTGCACGCCTACCGTGGTCCAGTCTCGGCCGGTGCCGTTTGCCGTTTCCAGCAGCACCCGGGTCACCGCGCCGGTGCCGTGGCTGCCCTCGAGGATGCGTACCTTGTAGTCGGCCAACTCGAAGGCGCGCAACTGCGGGTAGTGCCGGGCCAAGCCCACCCGCAGCGCCTCGTCGAGCGCGTTGACCGGGCCGTTGCCCTCGGCGGTGGCGATCACCCGCTCACCGCGTACCCGGATCTTGACGGTCGCCTCGGAGACCACCGCGCCGTCCTCGCGGTGCTCGACCAACACCCGGTACGACTCCAGAGTGAACGGTCGGGCGGGGCCCCCCTCCGGCAACTCGGAGCGAACGAGCAGTTCGAAGGAGGCGTCCGCGGCCTCGAAGGACCAGCCCACCGCCTCCAACTCCTTGACCCGCTTGGTGACCCGGGTCAGTGCCTCCGGACTGGCGGCCAGGTCCAGACCGAGCTCGCGACTCTTGAGCTCGACGCTGGCCCGACCGGCCATCTCGGTGATCAGGATCCGCATGTCGTTGCCTACCACCGACGGGTCCACATGGTTGTAGAGCAACGGGTCGACCTTGATCGCGCTCGCGTGCAGCCCCGCCTTGTGAGCGAAGGCGGCAGCCCCGACGTACGCCTGGTGGGTGTCGGGGGCGATGTTGGCGATCTCGGCGATGGCGTGCGAGACCCGCACCATCTGTGCCAGGCAGCCCTCCGGTAGGACCGGCATGCCCAGCTTGAGTTGAAGGTTGGCGACGACCGCGAAGATGTCGGCGTTGCCCGGGCGTTCGCCGTACCCGTTGGCGGTGCCCTGGACGTGGCGGACCCCCGCCTCCACGGCGGCGATCGTGTTGGCCACCGCGCAGGCGGTGTCGTTCTGCGCGTGCATGCCGAGCAGCCCGGCGTCGATTCCCAGCCTGTTGGTCAGGTCGACGATGGCAGCTGTCACCTGGGACGGCAGCATCCCACCGTTGGTGTCGCAGAGCACCATCCGCTCGGCGCCGGCGGCCAACGCGGTCTGCACCACGGCCGCGCCGTACGCGGGGTCGTGCCGGTAGCCGTCGAAGAAGTGTTCGCCGTCGACGAAGACCCGTCGGCCCTCACGGACGAGGTGGCTGACGGTGTCGTGGATCATCGCCAGGTTTTCCGCGCCTGTGGTGCGCAGCGCACGCTCGACGTGCCGGATGTCGGCCTTGGCGACCAGCGCCACCGCCGGGGTCTGTGCGTCCAGCAGGGCGCGCACCTGCGGGTCTTCGGTGACCGGGACACCGGCCTTGCGAGTGGCCCCGAACGCCACAAGCACGGCGTGCCGCAGGTCAAGTTCGGTGCGCGCCCGGCGGAAGAATTCGGTGTCCTTGGGCACCGCGCCCGGCCACCCGCCCTCGATGAAGCCGACGCCGAACTCGTCGAGCAGCCGGGCCACCGCCAGCTTGTCGACCACCGAGTAGGTGAGCCCCTCGCGCTGGGCACCGTCGCGCAACGTCGTGTCGTAGACCTGGAACGTCATCAGGATCCTTTCTCGGAGCAACAAAAAACCCCCCGCGGATGCGGGAGGTCTGCGCGCTCGGCGGAGGGGAGGGCCGGCGCGCTAGGTCGCAATAATCAGGAAGGTGCTGGTCACGATCGCCACTCTGCCACCCCTCGTTCGAATTTGGGAAGAACAATCCACATAGCGAGACAGTGACAGAGAGTGCTCTTCGTCGAGTCGTCGCCGGGCTTCGCCCGGGACCCGCTGCCGGTGATCGGCTTCACACGCGCCCAGGCCGGCGACCGGCGAAAACCGCGATGCGGAAGTATCTGGAACAGATCCAGTTAACGGCCACCGTGCCGCCCACAAGGAGGACCAGTGCTCACTGTCGGTGACCGCTTCCCTGAGTACGAACTCACCGCCTGCGTCTCGCTTGACGCCAACAAGGCGTTCGAGACGATCAACCACAAGTCCCACGAGGGCAAGTGGCGGGTGGTTTTCTTCTGGCCGAAGGACTTCACGTTCATCTGCCCGACCGAGATCGCCGAGTTCGGTCGACTCAACGGCGAGTTCGCCGATCGGGATGCACAGGTCCTCGGGGCGTCCGTGGACAACGAGTTCGTCCACTACGCGTGGCGCAAGGATCACCCGGACCTTCGGGAGCTGCCGTTCCCGATGCTCAGCGACATCAAGCGTGAGCTCTCCGCCGCCTGCGGTGTGCTCGGCGAGGACGGCGTGGCCCAGCGGGCGACCTTCATCGTCGACCCGAACAACGAGATCCAGTTCGCCATGGTCACCGCCGGCTCGGTCGGCCGTAACGTCTCCGAGGTGCTGCGGGTGCTCGACGCGCTGCAGACCGACGAGCTGTGCCCGTGCAACTGGAACAAGGGTGGCGAGACCCTCGACGCCAACGCGCTCCTCGCCGCTGCCGGGGTCTGAGGATGGGTCTGGACGCGGTCAAGGCGGCCCTGCCCGAGTACGCCAAGGACATCAAGCTCAACCTGGGCTCCACGGTCGGCACCTCGACGCTGACCCCGGTGCAGACCTGGGGCACCGCGCTGGCCTGTGCGGTGGCCGCCCGCAACCCGCTGGTGCTGCGCGAGATCGCGGCCGAGGCGCTCGGTCACCTCGGGCCGGAGGGTGTCGAGGCGGCCAAGGGCGCCGCGGCGATCATGGCGATGAACAACATCTACTACCGGGCCAAGCACCTCATCGGCGACGAGCAGTACGCCTCGATGCCAGCCCGGCTGCGGATGCAGATCATCGCGAAGCCCGGTGTGGACAAGGGCGACTTCGAGCTCTGGTGCCTCGCCGTGTCGGCGATCACCGGCTGCGGTGTGTGCCTGGAGTCGCACGAGAAGGCGCTGCGCGGCAGCGGCTTCACCCGGGAGCAGGTGCACGAGGCCCTGCGGATCTCCGCCGTGGTGCACGCCGCGGCGGTCACCCTGGACGCCGAGGCCGCACTGGCCTGAGCACGTACGCCCCGACGGGCCGATGCCGCACCTCGCGGCGTCGGCCCGTCGCCGTCTCTGCGGCCCCAGCCTCGCGCCGCGCCGCGGCCCCAACCTCGCGCCGTTTCCGGCCCCCGACGGCCGGGTAGCTCCTGCGGGGAACGCACCCACCTACGCCGATGATCGGCGACAGTCAGGAGTGAACGGCATGGACAGGATCGATCCACACGCCACCCACGCCGGGCCGGACCCGCTGCGCGGCGGTGACCAGGGCACCGTGCCCGGCGGCGCGCCGGCCGGCACGTTCGACCCCTGGCGTTACCGGGACCAGGCCGGGGTGGCCGACGCTGACCTGGTCGGCTACAAGGTCGAGGCAACTGACGGTGGTATCGGCAAGATTGACAGCGCCAGCCACGAGGTGGACGGCAGCTACCTGGTGGTGGACACCGGCACCTGGATCTTCGGCAAGAAGGTGCTGCTGCCGGCCGGCACCGTCAACCAGGTCGACCACGACCAACGCACCGTTTCGGTCGACCGGACCCGGGACCAGATCAAGGCCGCCCCGGAGTACGACGAGACCAGCCACAGCGACCCGAGCTACCGGGATCAGTTGGGCGGCTACTACGACGAGACGTACGGCGCGCTCCCGCCGGGCACGGCACGGTAACTGTTCAGCCTGACGGCCGGTGGGGTGTGGCCCCACCGGCCGTTACCGTGTGAGCGTGGACGCCATCGACGACAACCGCCAGATCTCGCTGCCCGCCACCTTCAACTTTCGCGACGTCGGTGGCTACCTGGGCCACGACGACCGACCCGTACGCCGGGGCCGCCTCTACCGTTCCGACTCGCTGCACCGCCTCACCGACCAGGACCAGGACGCGTTCGCCGCGGTCGGGATCCGAACCGTCATCGACCTGCGCCGCCCCACCGAGGTGGAGCGGGATGGCCGGGTGCCGTCGTACCAGGGGCTGACCTACCGGAACATCCACCCGGAGCACGACGACTGGGCGGGTAAGCCGCACGAGGAAGGCGCCAGCCTGGCCCGCTACCTCGCGGACCGTTACGCCGACCTGGCACAGACCGGCACCGCCGGGCTGGCCGAGGCCGTCGGGCTGATCGCCGACTCCGCCAATGCCCCGGTGGTGGTGCACTGCGTCGCCGGCAAGGACCGCACCGGCATCGTCTGCGCCCTGACCCTCGCCGTGCTCGGCGTCGACGACGCGGACGTCGCTGCGGACTACGCGCTCAGCAGCGAGGCGTCGGCCCGGTTCAGCGCCTGGTTGGCGGCCACCCACCCGGACGGCGTGGACGTGCCGGCGCCGTTCCTGGCCTCACCCGCCGAGGCGATGCAGATCTTCCTCGACGAGCTGCGCGAGGGGCACGGTTCCGTCGAGGCGTACCTGCGGCACGCCGGGGTGACCGACGAGCAGCTCGCCGCCCTCCGCGACCACCTGCTCGACGAGCCCACCGAGGCGTAGCCCGTCGAGGCGTAGCCCGTCGAGGCCCAAGCCGACTGCGCCGGCCCGTCCGGCTGGACGGGCCGGCCAGCGACGGATGTCAGATGACCCGCTGCACCCAACCGTGCGTGTCGGCCGCGTTGCCACGCTGGATGTCCACCAATTGCTGACGCAGTGCCATGGTGACCCGGCCAGGCTCGCCGCCGCCGATCAGAAACTCGCCGTCGGGGAAGCGGACCCCACCGATCGGGGTGACCACCGCGGCGGTGCCGCAGGCGAACACCTCGCGGAGGCGACCGCTTGCCGCGTCGGCCTGCCAGTCGGCGAAGCTGACCGGCCGCTCCTCGACCTGGTGCCCGGCGGCACCGGCCAGCGCGAGGATGGCGTCGCGGGTGATGCCCGGCAGGATCGTGCCGGTCAACGGCGGGGTGACCAGCGTGTCGTCGTCGTAGACGAAGAAGACGTTCATGCCGCCCAGCTCGTCGACGAACCGGCGCTCCACCGCGTCCAGGAAGACGACCTGGTCGCAGCCCGCCTCGATGGCCTCCGCCTGGGCCGCCAGCGACGCGGCATAGTTGCCGCCGCACTTGGCCGCGCCGGTGCCGCCGGGCGCGGCCCGGGTGTAGTCCGGAGAGACCCAGACGGTGACCGGCTTGACCCCACCGGTGAAGTACGCGCCGACAGGTGAGGCGATCACCATGTAGAGGTATTCGTTGGCCGGGCGGACGCCGAGGAAGACCTCGCTGGCGAACATGAACGGCCGCAGGTAGAGGCTGCCGTCCTCGCCGGTGGGGATCCACTCCCGGTCGATCTCGATGAGCTTGTGCAGCGAGTCGACGAACACCTCCGGCGGCAGCTCCGGCATCGCCATCCGCTGCGCCGAGGTGACGAACCGGGCCGCGTTGGCATCCGGCCGGAACATCGTCACGCCGCCGTCGGCCGTCCGGTACGCCTTCAGACCCTCGAAGATCTCCTGCGCGTAGTGCAGCACCGCGCTGGCCGGGTCCATCGGAATCGGCCCCCGCGCCTCCACCCGGGCGTCGTACCAACCCTTGCCCTCGGCGTAGCGGACGGTGACCATGTGGTCGGTGAAGACTCGGCCGAATCCGGGGTTGGCCAGCAGGGCGGCCCGATCGGCTGCGGATACCGGCGCGGGATTCGGACGGATCTCGAAGTCGAGCTTGTCACCACCGCTCATCGCGCTGACCTCCCTGGGGGACAACGGCATGCGGGACCGCACACCGACTTGGCTGTGCCAGAAACTTACCCCGAACGGTCGTTCAGCGGGTAGCGCCGCTCGGGCGAGACAGAGTGCCCGGCCAGGCCGGCACCGGGGCGATCAGGCTACGGCGTGAGCGGCGAGCCGGTCCCCGACCTCTTCGGTACGCAGCGTGACGCCCGGAACCCGGCTGGCCAACTCGGCGGCGACCGCCGCGTTGACCCGAGCCGCAGCCTCGGTGTGCCCGAGCTGCTCCAGCAGCAGCGCGGCGGAGAGCACCGCGGCGACCGGGTCGGCGGTGCCCTGCCCGGCGATGTCCGGTGCCGAGCCGTGTACCGGCTCGAACATCGACGGGTACGCGCCCTCGGGGTTGATGCAGCCACTGGCGGCCAGCCCGATCCCGCCGGTGACCGCGGCGGCGATGTCGGTGAGGATGTCGCCGAAGAGGTTGTCGGTGACCACCACGTCGTAACGCTGCGGCTGGGTGACCAGGAACATGGCGGCCGCGTCGACGTGCTGGTATTCGGTGGCGACGTCCGGGTGCTCGGCGGCGACCGCGTCGAAGGTGCGCGCCCAGAGCGACCCGGCGTGGGTGAGCACGTTGGTCTTGTGCACCATGGTGACCTTGCGCCGCTCCCGGCGGTCGGCGCGGGCGAACGCGTCGCGGATCACCCGCTCCACGCCGTGCCGGGTGTTCAGGCTCTCCTCCGTGGCGACCTCGGCGGGGGTGTCACGGTGCAGCGAACCACCGGCGCCGGCGTAGAGCCCTTCGGTGCCCTCGCGCACCACCACGAGGTCGACCTCGCCCGGCTTCACGTTGCCCAGCGGGCCGGCGACCCCGGGCCAGAGCCGGGACGGGCGCAGGTTGACGTACTGGTCGAAGGCGAACCGAAGCTTGAGGAGCAGCCCTCGCTCGAGCACGCCCGGCGGGACCGTCGGGTCACCGACCGCGCCGAGCAGGATCGCGTCGTGCCCGGCCAACTCGGCCAGGACCGAGTCGGGCAGGACCTCTCCGGTACGGTGCCAGCGGGCCGCGCCGAGGTCGTACTCGGTGGCCTGCACGTTGGGCAACACCGCGTCGAGGACCTTGCGGGCCTGCGCGACCACCTCGGGTCCGATGCCGTCCCCGGCCACCACCGCGATCTGCGCCACGACCGCACTCCTCTGCTCAACGGTTCCACTCCGGGCAACGGTACGTCGCCGTCCCGCCTCCCGGTACGCGGCGTCCATATTATGGGACAGCTAGATGCACAGCAGCCTCTCAGCTAGAACTCATGAGGCGGTCATCTCCGCTGCCTACCGTGGTAGTCGGCGGGTCGCGGCGGCCTGCTGAGGACCGGCCGCGACGACGCGGCGCCAAGTGCGAGGGGGCAGATGCGATGCGCATCGACGAGCAGCCGCGGACCCGCTGGCCGGACCCGTCGGCGTTCCGCAACCGCCGGCCGGACCTTCGACTCGGCAGCCGCCGGCACCGCATCGACTCGACCAGCGCCACCGAAGGCCGAATCGCGGTGCAGCACACCGTACGCACCGCGACCGCCGAATACACACTCTTCCTCAACGCCCCCGAGTGGCTCGGCCGCCGGGGCGTGGGCGAGGCTCTGCGGGACAGCGTCGCGGAGCTGCGCGCCGTCGACCTCACCTACGGCCCCAACCGACCGGAGAGCCTGGTTTCCCGGCTGCGTCGGGGCGAGATCAGCCCTGAGTCGTACCCACCGCTCGCCGACCTGGTGGACCGCTGCGCGGCCATGCGCGCGGCCACCGACGGGTGGTTCGACGCCTGGGCGGTGCCCGGCGGCTTCGACCCGGGCGGTCTGCTCGGCGGCTGGGCGGTGGAACGCGTCGCGGAGAGGCTTCGCGCCGCCGGCATCCACGACTACGCCGTACTCGCTGGCGCTGACCTCGTTGTCCGCGGCCACGCGCCGCACGGTGGGCCCTGGCGGGTCGCGGTGCACCACCCGACCGCACCCAAGCGCGCGCCGCTGGTGCTGGAGATGACCGCTGGCGCGGTCGGCACCTCGGGGGTGAGCGGGCGGCAGGGGCACGTGGTGGACCCGCACACCGGCGAGCCGGCCAACCAACTCGTCGCCGCAACCGTCGTGGGCCCCGACCTGACGATTGCCGACGGCTTTGCCACCGCGCTCTACGCCGCTGGCCCCACCGGCCTGGCGTGGTTCAGGGGCAACTCCGACTATCGCGCGCTCTTCGCACACCGGCGCTGAAGGCAAGGACCGCTGCGCCCGATGCGCGCCTCGGGATCCCCGGCCGGCGTCTCGGGATTGCGATCGGCCCCCACGCTCTCGGCAACGACCGTGGGGGCCGGTCAGCGACGAGTGCGCGTGGCTCGCACAATCGAGGGGTGCGGACCGGTCGGGGCCGGACGTCGACCGCGCCACCCGAAGACGGGCCGGCGCCTCGAACTCGGCCAGTGACCGCAGTGCGTACGCTAGCGAATCGACGCAACTCTACGCAAGAGGCTCTACAACAGACCGTCGTGAACGGATACTGCGGAAATCGACGGTTGACCGGCGGCGAGGCAGTTTCGACATGGTGAACGGCGGATGGCACGCTATCCGCCGTGAGTTTCGATCTGAGCGTGTGGGCCCTGGAGGACGGGGCGACGCCCGAGGACGTGCGGACAGCGGTCGACGGTTGCCGACAGGGGCGACACGTCGACCGTTACCCGGACCCACGGGTGGTCAGCTTCTACCGGGCGATCACCGCCTCCTATCCGGACCGCCACCCCGGGGCGGAAAGCCCGTGGGCGGTGGCGCCACTGCACGCCGCCCACGACCATGTCGAGCTGAACCTGCACCCGACCTGCGCGGACCAGGTGCTACTGGACATCGAGCGGCTGGCCGGCGAGCACGGGTTGATGCTGTTCGACCCGCAGGACGGGTCGGTCTACCCGCCCCCAGCCCGGCTGCCTGGCTGACCAGCCGGCTACCCGTCCCGGCGCGAGTTTCGACGCCACCGGGAGGTACGACAAAAGGGGCCCAGCGGATCGCCGGGCCCCCATGGTGCTTGTCGTCGGTTACTCGTCGCGCAGGTCAGCGGCGCTGGCCGCCGTGGCACCGATCGAGTCGGCGGCCGAGGTGAGCAGGTCGGCGCCGAGCGCTTGGTCGACAGTGAGCGTCATCAGCGTCTCGCCGCCCGCCTCACGCCGAGCCACCTGCATGGCGGCGATGTTGATGCCCGACTCGCCGAGCAGCGTGCCGACCGTGCCGACGACGCCGGGCCGGTCGACGTAGCGCAGGAAGAGCAGGATGCCCTCCGCGCCGATCTCCACATCGAAGCCGTCCACCTCGGTCAGCTTGAGGACGTCCCGTGCACCCGAGTGGGTGACCGTGCCGGAGACGCTGACCGTCCGGCCGTCCGGCAGCGCGCCGCGCACGGTGACGAGGGTGGGCTGCTCGGCCGTCTCGACCAGAGTCGCCAGGGTGACCTCGACGCCACGCTCGGCGGCCAGGTGCGGGGCGTTGACGTAGGTGACCTGTTCCTCGACCACAGAGCTGAACAGCCCCTTCGTGGCGGCGAGCTTGAGCACCGACACGTCGTGGCTGACGATCTCGCCGCGTACCTCGACCGAGACGCTGGCGGCGACACCACCGGCGACCGCGGTGAAAGCCCGGCCGAGCTTCTCCGCCAACGGCAGCAGCGGCCGGACATCCTCGGCGACCACGCCGCCGGCCTGCACGTTGACCGCATCCGGGACGAACTCGCCCTGCAACGCGAGCTTGACGCTCTTGGCCACGGCGAGACCGGCCTTGTCCTGCGCCTCGTGGGTGGACGCACCGAGGTGCGGGGTGGCCACCACATTGTCGAAGGCGAACAGCGGCGACGAGGTGCACGGCTCCTTGCTGTACACGTCGACGCCGGCGCCGGCGACCCGGCCCTCGGCGATCGCGTCCGCGAGCGCCTGCTCGTCGACCAGCCCACCACGAGCGGCGTTGATGATGCGAACGCCGGGCTTGACGATCGCCAGCTCCTTCTCACCGATCAGGCCCACCGTCTCCGGCGTCTTCGGCAGGTGGATGGAGATGAAGTCGCTCTCCCGCAGCAACTCCTCCAGCCCCACCAGGCGTACGCCGAGCTGCGCCGCACGAGCCGGCTGGATGTACGGGTCGTACGCGATCAGCCGGGTACCGAACGCGGCGATGCGAGACGCGAAGAGCACCCCGATGCGACCGAGCCCGACCACGCCGACGGTCTTGCCCTGCACCTCGACGCCCGTGTACTTCGACCGCTTCCACTCCCCCGCCTTGAGCGCGGAGCTGGCGCTGGCGGTGTTACGGGCCACGGCGAGCAGCAGTGCGACGGCCTGCTCGGCGGCGGAGACGATGTTGGAGGTGGGCGCGTTGACGACCATCACGCCCCGGGCGGTGGCGGCCGGCACCTCGACGTTGTCCAGCCCGACACCCGCGCGGGCGACCACCTTGAGTCGCGGCGCGGCGGCGACCGCCTCGGCGTCGATCTGGGTCGCGCTGCGCACGATGACGGCGTCGGCCTCGGAGAGCGCCGAGAGCAGGGCCGGACGGTCGGTGCCGTCGACGTGACGGACGTCGAAGTCGTGGGCGAGCACCTCGATGGCGGCGGGGGCGAGTTCTTCGGCGATCAGTACGACAGGATTCATGGGTCCTCGTAGAGGTCGGTATGCGATCGGCCGGGGCGACGAGCGCTGCACTGCGCCCTGCGCTGATCCGTGCCGTGGCCGTCAGGTGCCGGCTGCGCACCTACCCGCGATCGTAGGGGCCTCGCTGGCCGGCATGTTCCGCTCTGCGGGGTGAGGGCTCTCACACGCCGGGTTCGCCGGCGGACATCGGCCGTTCACCTGACCGACATGGTTGCCCTGGCCCTCCGCAACCGGAGGCCCAGCACCTCGGGAGGAGCCGCCCGTGTCGCTCACCATGCGCAGCACGCTGCCCCGACAGCTGACCCGCATCGATCTCGCGCGGTTCGGTCCGATGGTGGCCGAGGCGTTTGTCACCCGGTCCCACCAGGTGAGCAGCCGACGCGGCTTCGCTGCTTGCGCGTACGGCCGTCGCGGACGGGGGCGGCCACGCTCTACCGCCGGCTGGTCCGGGACCGACCGGGTACGAGGAGGCTGGCCGTGAGGCCAGGGCGCTCGAAGACGGCTGGCGAAACGCGGGGACCGCCCGGCCGTGTCTGTCCGGCCGGGCGGTCGCGCCGTGCTGTCAGGCGGTCTCGGTGATCGGGCGGTCGACCCAGCTCATCATGCCGCGCAGCTTCTTGCCAGTCTCCTCGATCGGGTGCGCCGCGCCCTCGGCCTGCCACTTGGTGAAGTTGGGCCGGCCGGCCTCGTCCTCGGCAACCCACTCGCGGGCGAACTCGCCGGACTGGATCTCACCCAGGATCTTGCGCATCTCGTCCTTGACCCGGGAGTCGATGATGCGCGGACCACGGGAGAGGTCGCCGTACTCGGCGGTGTCGGAGATGCTGTAGCGCATCTTCGCGATGCCGCCCTCGTACATGAGGTCGACGATCAGCTTCAGCTCGTGCAGGCACTCGAAGTAGGCGATCTCCGGGGCGTAGCCCGCCTCGGTGAGCACCTCGAACCCGGTCTGCACCAGCGCCGCCGCACCACCGCACAACACCGCCTGCTCGCCGAAGAGGTCGGTTTCGGTCTCCTCGGTGAAGGTGGTCCTGATCGCGCCGGCGCGGGTGCCGCCGATCCCCTTGGCGTACGCCAGGGCGAGGGCGAGCGCGTTGCCGCTGGCGTCCTGCTCCACGGCGACGAGGCAGGGCACGCCCTTGCCGTCGGCGTACTGGCGGCGGACCAGGTGGCCGGGGCCCTTCGGCGCGACCATCGCCACGTCCACCTCGGCCGGCGGCTTGATCAGGCCGTACCGGATGTTGAAGCCGTGGCCGAAGAAGATCGCCTTGCCCGGGGCGAGGTGCGGGGCGATCGACTCGGTGTAGAGGGAACGCTGGGCGGTGTCCGGCGCGAGCACCATGATCACATCGGCCTCGGCGGCGGCCTGTGCCGGTGTGACCACCCGAAGGCCCTGCTCCTCGGCCTTGGGACGGCTCTTCGAGCCCTCCGGCAGACCGATCACCACGTCGACGCCGGAGTCACGCAGCGACAGCGCGTGGGCGTGACCCTGGCTGCCATAGCCGATCACCGCGACCTTCTTGGCCTGGATCAGGCCGAGGTCGGCATCGTCGTCGTAGTACACCTCAACGCTCATGAGAACTTCCCTTTCGGTACGGCGGCCCGTTGGCCCGTCGTGGTTGGTGCGGATGGGTCGGTTCAGGCAGCCCGTAGCGCGGGACCGGCGGTGATCGAACGCGAGCCGCGCCCGATCGCCACCAGCCCGGACTGGACCATTTCCTTGATGCCGTAGGCCTCAAGGTCGCGGAGCAGCGCGTCGAGCTTGTCAGGGGTGCCGGTGGCCTCGATGGTCAGCGTGTCCGGTGCGACGTCGACCACCCGGGCGCGGAACAGGTTGACGGTCTCCAGCACCTGGGACCGCGCGGCCCGGTCGGCGCGGACCTTCACCAGCAGCAACTCCCGGGCAACCGAGACCTGCGGATCCAGCTCAACGATCTTGAGCACGTTGACCAGCTTGTTCAGCTGCTTGGTGACCTGCTCCAACGGGGACGAATCCGCGTTGACCACGATGGTGATCCGGGAGACGTCCGGGTTCTCGGTCTCGCCCACGGCGAGACTGTCGATGTTGAACCCGCGCCGGGAGAACAGGCCGGAAACCCGAGCGAGGACACCGGGCTTGTTTTCCACGAGCACGGAAAGGGTGTGCATGGTCATTAAATGTCATCCTCGTCGAAGACCGGGCGGACGCCGCGGGCGAACATGATCTCGTCGTTGCTGGTGCCGGCGGCGACCATCGGCCAGACCATCGCGTCCTTGCCGACCACGAAGTCGATCACCACCGGGGCGTCGTTGATCTCCATGGCGGCGGCGATGGTCTTGTCCACGTCGGCCGCGTTCTCGCAGCGCAGCCCGATGCAGCCGAGCGCCTCGGCGAGCTTGACGAAGTCAGGAATGCGGTGCTTGTGGGTGCCTAGATCAGTGTTGGAGTAGCGCTCGTTGTAGAACAGCGTCTGCCACTGCCGGACCATGCCGAGATTGCCATTGTTGATGACGGCGATCTTGACCGGGATGCCCTCCAGCGCGCAGGTGGCCAGCTCCTGATTGGTCATCTGGAAGCAGCCGTCACCGTCCACGGCCCAGACCACCGTGTCCGGCTTGCCGACCTTGGCGCCCATCGCCGCCGGCACCGCGTAGCCCATCGTGCCGAGGCCGCCGGAGTTCAACCAGGTGTACGGCTTCTCGTAGGAGATGAACTGGGACGCCCACATCTGGTGCTGGCCCACCCCGGCCACAAAGATCGCGTCGGAGCCGACGATCTCGCCAAGCCGCTTGATCACGTACTGCGGGGAGAGCGTGCCGTCGGCCGGCTCGTCATAGCCCAGCGGGTAACGGTTACGCAGGTCGTCCAGCTGAGTCCACCAGTCACCCAGGTCGGTGGTGTGCCCCGCCGACCGCTCGGCCGTCACCGCGGCGATCAGCTCGTCGATGACGTGCTTGGCGTCCCCGACGATCGGCACGTCCACGTGCCGGTTCTTGCCGATCTCCGCAGGGTCGATGTCCGCGTGCACCACTGTCGCGTCCGGGGCGAACGAGTCCAGCTTGCCGGTGACCCGGTCGTCGAACCGCGCACCCAGCGCGACGATCAGATCGGCCTTCTGCAGGCCGTAGACCGCGGCGACCGTGCCGTGCATGCCGGGCATGCCCAGGTGCTGCTGATGCGAGTCGGGGAACGCGCCGAGCGCCATCAGCGTGGTGACGACCGGGATGCCGGTCAGCTCGGCCAGCTGGCGCAGCCCGTCGGTGGCGCCGGCCTTGAGCACCCCGCCGCCCACATACAGCACCGGACGGCGGGCGGAAGCCAGCAGCCGCGCCGCCTCGCGGATCTGCTTGCCGTGCGGGTGCAGGGTGGGCCGGTAGCCGGGCAGGTCCAGGGTGGGCGGCCAGACGAAGGTGGTCGGCGCCTGGAGCACGTCCTTGGGGATGTCGACGAGCACCGGGCCGGGCCGCCCGCTGAGGGCCAGGTGGAACGCCTCGGCCAGCACCTGCGGGATCTCCTCGGCGTTCTGGACGAGGAAGTTGTGCTTGGTGATCGGCAGGGTGATGCCCTGGATGTCCGCCTCCTGGAAGGCGTCGGTGCCGATCGCCGGACGAGCCACCTGCCCGGTGATCGCCACCATCGCCACCGAGTCCATGTACGCGTCGGCGATCGGGGTGACCAGGTTCGTCGCCCCCGGGCCGGAGGTGGCCATGCAGACACCCACCTTGCCGGTGGCCTGCGCGTAACCGGTCGCCGCGTGCCCCGCGCCCTGCTCGTGTCGCACCAGGATGTGCCGGACGGTGGAGTCGTAGAGCGGGTCGTAGGCCGGCAGGATCGCACCGCCCGGGATGCCGAAGACGACGTCGACACCGAGCGCCTCGAGGGACCGCACCAGCGAGCCGGCCCCGGAGAGCTGGGCCGCAGCGGTGGGCCGTACCGCCGGAACGGTTGGGGTGGCCGCGCTTCGTGCGGCGGCCGGGTCGTTGTCGACAGCCGGGTCGGCGGTCGCGCGGGCCCGGCGGGCGGTGTGGGCGAGGGTCTCTGGCGTGGGTCTCGTCATGGCGGTTCTGGCCTTCGGCTGGAGTGGCTGGTGGCTAGTCAAGCGATGCGACACGGGCGGGGCCCGCCTCGCCAGGTTCCGACGGCAATAAAAACGGCCCTCGTGCAGATGCACGGGGCCAGCGCACTCTCGATGAGGGAGAGTGCGCTCAGGTAAGTACTCGCAGCGACCGGTACGACGACATGCGGCTAAGCCTGACGCATCTCACGCGCTGAGTCAACTGATCCCATATGTTGGTCAACGGAGGTCGGCGCGTCGGCCGGCGACGCACCATCGGCAGGTGGGTTGAGCTGCCCGGACCCGCCCGGAACCCGGCGTGGCGCGGGCATTGGCGCGGGCCGCGCACCCGGCGAGGTGGCCGCCTCCAGCATCGCCTCCAGGTGCTCGGCCGGCACCCCCCACCCGAAGAGCGCGCCCTGGCCGAACCGGCAGCCGGCGGCGACCACGGCAGCCAGCTCGGTCGGCGCGGTCACCCCCTCGGCGATCACCTCCAGGCCCAACTGGTGGCCCAGTCGCATGACGATGTCGACCATCGGCGCGAACGCCGGACCGTCCTGGCCGACCGGACGGACCGGCTCGTGCTCGGCCACCAGACTGTGGTCGATCTTCAGAATGTCGATCGGCAGCCGGCGCAACTGCCCCAGCGAGGAGTAACCAGCCCCGAAGTCGTCCAACGCGATCCGGACGCCGGTCAACCGCAGCGCGGTCAGCCGCCGGATCAGCTCGTCCAGGTCGGTGGCGACCGCGTGCTCGGTGACCTCCAGCACCAGCCGCTGCGGCGGCACGTGGTGGGCGCGCAGTGCCTCGGCGACCTGGACCACGTACTCCGGGGCGTGCAGCTCACGCGGGGAGACGTTGACCGACACCCAGACGTCGTGCCCGTCCGCCAGCCAACGGGAGAGCTGGTAGCAGGCCTGATGCAGCACCCAGGCGCCCAGCGGGGCGATCATGCCGCACTCCTCGGCGAGCGGGATGAACTCGTCCGGACCGACGTTGCCCAGCTCGGGGTGGTGCCAGCGGAGCAACGCCTCGGCACCGACCGGCCGCACCGACGGCAGCGACGCCACCGGCTGGAACGCCAACCGCAGTTCCTCGCGCTCGATGGCGCCGCGCAGCTCGTGCTCCACCGTCGTACGCCGGCGAAGCAACCGGTCGTACGCGGCGTCGTAGCGTTCGATCCGGTTCTTGCCGCGCTGCTTGGCGTAGCGCAGTGCCAGGTCGGCATGGCGCAGCAGCAGCTCCACATCCGGCTCGCCGGCCCAGCCGGCCACGCCGATGCTCACCGACAGGAAGACCGGCCCCTCCGGCTCGTCGTACGGCCGGTTGAGCACCCCGAGCAACCGCTCGGCGACGCGGTCCGCCTCGGCTGGCCGACCCTGCATGAGTACGGCGAACTCGTCACCGCCCAGCCGGGCTGCCACGTCGCCGGGGCGCAGGTTGCCGCGCAGCCGCCGGCCCACCTCGGCCAGCACGGCGTCGCCCACGTCGTGGCCACGCATGTCGTTGACGTTCTTGAAGCCGTCCAGGTCCAGGCCGAGCAGCACGCACGGGGCACCCGCCGCGGCGCTGTCGTGCAGTGCGCGGAGCAGCCCACGACGGTTGGCCACCGACGTCAGCGGGTCGGTGTGCGCCAGCTCGCGGAAGTGCGCCTCCCGCTCGGCCAGGCGGTCCGCGTACCCCCGGACGTCGCGGAGGGTGAGGTATTGCCGTGCCACCAGAGCGAAGCCCTCGACGCTGCCGGCAATGATGCCCGCCGCGGTGAACCGGCCGTCCTGGGCGAGGTGGTACATCGCCGAGGCGGCCATCGCGAGCATCGGGGCGATCGCGTACTCGCCGTCGCGACCGACCAGGTCCAACTCGACCTGACCTGGCCGATCGGCCCGGTGCACGGCGAGCGCGACGGTCAGCAGGCCGGCGGCGAGCACCGCCGCACCGGTCAGCGTCACGGTCGGCCCGGCCTGACAGAGCCCGGCACTGAGACCCAGCCCACCGCAGGTCACCGCACTGATGCCGACGCCGAGCGCGGCGAGCCGTCGGCGTGGGGCAGCGGCCCGGAAGATGACGATCACGGCGAGCCCGGCACCGAGCGCGGCGCTCACCGTGGCCACCAGGATCGCCGGGCAGGCCATCGGGGTGGCGGCGCCGAGCAACCGGGTGGGCTCGGAGAAGAGCACCCAGCCGACGAACCACAGTGCGGCCGCCATGACCAAGCCGTCCAGGGCGAGCCGCGAGGTTCCCGCGGCGGTGGTGGCCACCCCGGGCAGCCGGAGCAGACCGGCCGCCAAGGCCAGCCCGCTCACCGCCGTGCCGATCGCCACCACGGTCGCCCAGCCCGTACGCTGCCCCTGCTCGTGGGCCCAGTGGTCGTTCGCGCTGAGCGCGGCGACAACGCCGACCAGCAGGCTGAGCAGGGCACCCCCGGCGGCCGCCGCGAGCAGCACGTGTGCCGGCCGACGCCGCCCCGTGCGCCGTCGGGCCACCGCCGTCAGCAGCACGGCGGCCGCAGCCGCGACGAGCCCACTGAGCGCCGCGACAGCGACCATGCCCGGGGGGAGATGCACGCTCCAAGAGTGCCGGATGCGTGCACGCCGTGGGGGGTTGGGTGTGCAACTGTTGGGACACGGCGAATACGGGGACGTGCCGGCGTCGCGGCGGTGCCATGCTGGTACGCATGCCTGAGCTGCGGTCGAGGACCTCCACACACGGTCGGACGATGGCCGGCGCCCGGGCCCTATGGCGGGCCACCGGGATGACCGACGACGATTTCGGGAAGCCGATCGTCGCCATCGCCAACAGTTTCACCCAGTTCGTGCCTGGTCACGTCCACCTCAAGGACATGGGTGGCCTGGTCGCGGACGCGGTGGCCGAGGCCGGCGGGGTCGGCCGGGAGTTCAACACCATTGCGGTCGACGACGGCATCGCGATGGGCCACGGCGGCATGCTCTACTCGCTGCCCAGCCGGGAGCTGATCGCCGACGCAGTGGAGTACATGGTCAACGCGCACTGCGCGGATGCCCTGGTCTGCATCTCCAACTGCGACAAGATCACCCCCGGGATGCTGCTGGCCGCGTTGCGGCTCAACATCCCGACCGTCTTCGTCTCCGGCGGCCCCATGGAGGCCGGCAAGACGATGGCGATCGAGGGCGTCGTGCACAGCAAGATCGACCTGATCGACGCGATGATCGCCTCCTCCAACGAGGCGGTCACCGACGAGCAACTCGGTGAGATCGAACGATCCGCCTGCCCGACCTGCGGCTCGTGCTCCGGCATGTTCACCGCCAACTCGATGAACTGCCTCACCGAGGCGATCGGGCTGGCGCTGCCCGGCAACGGTTCGACGCTTGCCACCCACGCCGCGCGCCGGTCGCTGTTCGTCGAGGCCGGCCGGACCGTCGTGGAGATCTCCAAGCGGTGGTACGACGGCGACGACGACTCGGTGCTGCCGCGTACCGTCGCCTCCAAGGCCGCCTTCGAGAACGCGGTCGCCCTGGACGTGGCGATGGGCGGCTCCACCAACACGGTGTTGCACCTGCTCGCCGCCGCCCGCGAGGCGGAGATGGACTTCGGCGTCGCCGACATCGACGCCATCTCCCGGCGAGTGCCCTGCCTGGCCAAGGTCGCGCCGAACTCGCCGAATTACCACATGGAGGACGTGCACCGCGCTGGCGGCATCCCGGCGATCCTCGGCGAGTTGGACCGCGCCGGGCAGCTCAACCGGGACGTGCACGCCGTGCACTCCCCCTCGCTCGCCCAGTGGCTGACCGACTGGGACGTGCGCGGCGGCACCCCGACACCGACGGCGGTCGAGCTGTTCCACGCCGCGCCGGGAGGGGTGCGCACCACCGAACCGTTCTCCACCACCAACCGGTGGTCCACGTTGGACACCGATGCGGCTGGCGGCTGCATCCGGGACCGTGAGCACGCATACTCCGCCGACGGTGGGCTGGCGATCCTGCACGGCAACCTGGCCCCGGAAGGCTCCGTCGTGAAGACCGCGGGCGTGCCGGACGACTGCCTGACCTTCCGCGGCCCGGCCAAGGTCTACGAGTCGCAGGACGACGCGGTGACCGCGATCCTCGCCAAGCAGGTCGTCGCCGGGGACGTCGTGGTGATCCGGTACGAGGGGCCCAAGGGCGGCCCCGGCATGCAGGAGATGCTCTACCCCACCTCATTCCTCAAGGGACGTGGGCTGGGACGCTCCTGTGCGCTGCTCACCGACGGCCGTTTCTCCGGCGGCACCTCCGGGCTCTCCATCGGGCACGTCTCCCCCGAGGCGGCCTCCGGCGGGCTGATCGCCCTGGTCCGCGACGGTGACGAGATCGTCATCGACATCCCGGGTCGGTCCATCGAGCTGAACGTGCCGTCCGACGAGTTGGAGGCGCGACGGGTGGCCGAGGAGAAGCGCGACAAGCCGTACACCCCCACCGATCGGCAGCGCCCGGTGTCGGCGGCGCTGCGCGCGTACGCCTCGATGGCCACCTCAGCCAGCGACGGCGCCTACCGCCGAGTCCCGGAGTAGGCGAGGGACTGGCCGAATTCGTGTTCCCCGCGCGGGCAGCGTCCAATACGCTGCGCGCAATCATGGATCTTGACGGTCCGGTCGAACGCCCAACGGGGAGCACACATGGCTGCTGCGCGCCTTCGCGCAATCTCACGGATCCTGGTAACTGTCACTGCTGTCACGGCGCTGCTCGCGGCGGTTGCCGCACCGGCCGTCGCGGCCCCAAAGCCGAAGATCGCGTTCTCGGGTATCGCGTTCGCGACGGACCAGGTCGACACCACCACCGGCGGCACGACTGTCAATCTCAACTGGACGGTGACCGACACGTCGACCACCGCCCGGGACCTTACCGGCAGCATCTACGTGCAGCGTTACAGCGGCACTACCGCACTAGGGCCGGTCGAGCAGATCCGGTTCGGTCTCGACGGCGGTTGGCCCATCGTCGGGCCGTCCACGGGTGACATCGCCAGCTCGTCCTACGCGTACGAATTCTTCGTAACCGAGTACGGTCCGGCCGCGCCGGTGACCTACCGCGTCACAAAGATCACCGCGACCGACGACCAGGGCACCACCCGGACCCTGACCGGCGACAAGATCAGCCCGGCTGCCGTGCTGGCCGCCACCCAGACCCCCGACACCACACCGCCGACGATCGAGAGCGTCTGGCTCGACTCACCGACCAGGGGTCAGGTCTACGACGATGGCTCCGGCGTGATCCTGCGGTACTCCCTGCTCATCTTCGACGAACCGGGCGCGGGTCTCTGGAAGGGTCGCCTCGTGCTGGACGGTCCGGGCACCGCCGAGGTCGTCGCACCGATCACCGTTGGGTACAACAACCGGGGCGCCTTTCTCTGCGGCGACAACGAGACCTCGGACCCCTCGTTCGCTCAGTGCACCGTGCCAGTGACTCTGCCGAAGGGAAGCCCCACCGGCGACTGGAAGCTGAAGGCGGTCAGCCTGACCGACCGGGCCGGCAACACCAAGCGCTACACCGGCCTCGAAACGCCGACGGTGCAGGTCACCCGCAACGAGGCGATCAGCGCCTCCGGGTTCGCGCTGACCCCCACCCAGGTCAACAACTGGCGCGAGCGGGCAACGACCACGTTGGCGTTCGCTGGGAGCGGAGTACAGGGCGAACTGACCGCCACTCTCGAGATCACTGGGGGCTGCTCGACCTGGAACCAGGTGCTGACCGAGGGACCGGCCGGCACGTACTCACTCCCAGTGGTGATGAGCGACCTGAGCGACTCCTGCACCATCGACGGCATCGTGCTCACCGACGCGGCTGGTTCGGTCTCGGTGTACGGCGCCTACTACGGCGCGCCCGCGCTCGACCTGCAGGCAACTCGGGTGCCCGACACGGCCCGGCCGGTGGCGATCGCAGCAGCACTGAGCCGCACCGAGGCCGTTCCGGGCGACGTGCCCTATGGCATCCGTCTCGACGTCACCATCGACGACGTCACGCTCGCCCCGGTGATCGGGGCCAGCACCACCATTTACAACTCACTCGGTCACTCCGTGGGTGGGTCGCACGGCGGTATCCAGGTCGGGCCCGACGGGCACGTCTCGCTGTCGGTGTCCTTCAGCTACCTGCCGCCGGGGACGTACACGGTGGGCTTCACGCTCACCACCGCGGCGGGCAACAGCGCATCGTGGGGATATCCCAACGGTGGTGCGCCGGGACCATCTGGGCCGCTGGTGTTCACCAGCCTGCCCGCGGCCTGACCTGACAGGCAGCAACGCGGCGGGCCCTCTCCTCGTCCTGAGGAAGGGCCTGCCGTACAGGGCCTGCTCACCCGCCTTGTTTCTCAACGGACGCCGGTTGGACCGCAGCGACAGCGCCTACCGCCGAGTCCCGGAGAAGCGACAACTACGTAGGTCGACACCCGACTGCGCCCCTTCTCTGCCCGTCTGTGGAGGGGCGCAGCCTTCGCGGGACCCGACAGTCGCGGCCCGCAAAGCCGCCGACCCTACCCGCAGATCCACGCTCATCGTTCAATGGCGCACGCAGACAGGTCGAACATCGGATCTTCGATCGCCTTCAGTAGCGGTTGGGATGCCGCATGCTCCGGCCTGATGTGCCGCCCCAGCACCAGAACCGCTACCGATGGCGCGCCCGCCTTCTTCAACGCATACGCCAGTGACTGCGCCCGAGAACCGGTCGTCCAGGTGTCATCGAGGATCAGCGGCCGAATGCTGCCGCTTTGCCCTGGAAGCTGGACCGTGAACCAGTCGCGCTGGAACGTCCGCGTTTCAGATCCGTAGCGGGGACTGGGCAGCGCCGCAAGCCACGGCAGCCGAAGCCGGTCCCCGATCAGATCTTGCAGGGGGTGCGGATGCGCCTTCCCCCGGGTGCTCGGCACGACAACCACGTGGGTCGGCGCACCGCCCAGGCGACCAGCAACGCAGTCGAGGTGCCGGTGCAGGAACAGCAGCAGCAGCGCTAGCACTACCGCGTCGGCGAGCAGGCCGTCGGACTCTGTCTGCTGTTCCTGGCAGGGGTAGCAGTACTCGAACCCGGTAGTGCGGACGCCGCGACACGTCGGGCAGATCCAGGGGAGGACGGGCAGGGGATTCCGGAGGAAGTTCCGCTGGGTCTCGACATACTCCCGGACCCTGGCCCACGGGTCAGATGCTGGCGAACTCAGGGAAGCCCTCCAACTCAGCCGCGGCCGGTGATCGGTCAAGGATGGCGTCGACGGCTTCCACCAGGTCCATGGTCCCGTGCGCCACGTGGACGCCGGGCCGGTCGGCGAAGGCGCGTGCCCAGTCGTGCTGCATAACCTGACTGGTCAGTACCACAGGCCGGCCGTGCTGAAGAGCGAGCCGCGCCTGAATCCGGGCTCCGCTGCGCTCGCCGGCTTCGATGACCACGGTGGCAGCGGCGTAGCCACTCATCACTGCGTTACGCATCGGGAAACTTTGCTTCGTCGGTGCAGCATCCGGCCAGAATTGGCTGAGCACCAGCCCGACCTCTGCGATATGTTCCTGGAGCGGACGGTTGACCGTCGGGTAGTAGCGACGGACACCGGTGCCGATGACCGCGACAGTGCGCCCCCCTGCCGTGAGTGCCGCCTGGTGGGCTGCGGTGTCGATCCCTCTCGCCAGACCGCTGACCACTGTCACGCCTCGGAGAGCCAGTGACCGTGCCACCGAGCTGGCGATCTCGACTCCCCGAACGCTGGCCTCGCGACTGCCGACCACGGCGATGGCCCGAGCATCGGGTCGCAGCTCGCCTCGTGCGAACAGCACCGGCGGCATCTCGCGGATGTCACGCAGTTGGGCGGGGTAGTCGTCGTCGAAGAAGGCCCGCACAGCGATGCCCTCGGCCTGCCAACCTGCGAAGTCGCCGACCGCGGCTTCGATCAGCGAGTCGACCGAGCGGTTGTCGGGCAAGAGCGTGTCGGCCCGCCCGACGACCCGGTGCAGGACTCCCAGTGCGCTGCCGCTTTCCTGAGCGTCGTGCACGGCATCAGCCCACTTGAGGTCGGGCTGCCGCAGCAACGCGACCAGCGCCGCCCGCTCCACCGTCGCCCGGTCCATGCCCCTGATCGTAGAGGCAACTCCCGGCCGTCCGGCCCACCGGCCACGCGGAGTCGGCAGAGAAGCCCGGCGCACCTCAGATCCCCCCACATGGTCGAACATATGTTCCCCCAGCTCTCACGTCAATCGGAGATCGCGCAGGTCGGGGCCTTCGGCGAGGAGGCGTACGCCGTCGTCGTCGTGTCGGTGCACCGTGCAGCCGGCACGGGTGAAGCGCACGGCGACGGCCTGCCCGGCGTGCAGAGCGGCCAGTCGCAGCAGAACCGGCTCAAGGTCGGCGACGATGCCGCGCGCCCCGGACCAGGGCACCGGGATCGGTGTCGCCGGGTCGGTCAGGGCAGCACTGGCGACGGCGTCGGTCAGGCATTCCCAGCCCCATGCGAGGGCGGCAACCAGGCTCGGCCGGTACGGCAGGTCGTCGGGGCTCACGGCCGCGTCGCGCGGCTTCACCTCGACCGACCAGCGCAGGCCGTCGGCCAGCAACGGGTCATGGCGTGGTGCCGCAGGTCGTACACGCCCACCACGAGGGCCAGGTCGAGGCCGAGTGCGAGCCGCAGCAGCTCGGGCAGCGGCGGCGCGTCCTGGGGTGCCGCCACCACGATCAGGCGGCCCGCTGCCGTGCCGCGCCCGGCGCTGCGCACCTGCTCCCCCACCGGGTCGGCCCCGGCCCAGGGCAGGGTGACGTACCCGTCACGCAGGTCCCTGCCGAGCCCGTGCCCGCCGTCGGCATCGGCGAGGCCTTCGGGTCGACCGCCGAGGACGGCAGCCCAGGAGCCGAGCCGATAGCGGCTGGGGAGTTGGACCACGGGCCGACCATTGGGCTGGGTGGCGACCAGTGGGGCGACCTCCGGCGTGCCGGCCTGCCAGGCCAGGTGCACGACCCGGTGCCGCAGGTCGGTGACGGTGACCAGAAGGTCTTGTACAGGCAGCGGTTGTCACCGCAGGTGAAGCAGTGCAGCGCGGACGGGCGCAGGCCGGCGCCACAGCAGTGCGGGCAATCGGGGTCGGCGGGACGACCGCCGAGCCGGCAGCCGCAGGCGCGTAGCCGGCTGGGTGGCCGGCAGTCCGGGCAGGGCCGCCGGGCGACAGGTTCACCCAGCCAGGGCGGGTCAGGTGGTGCGTAGCTGCGGGTCACCGGCACGTCCACGCGGCGAAGCACCTGACCGGTGGGCTGCTCCGCGAAGGTCTCCACCGGCTCGCCGACGCGAAGGGTGGTGTGCCACCAGCGGCCGTCCCGCCAGAGGGCCTGCGCGCCGGGCGGTTCGTCACCGTTGGCCGCATCGACGCAGTCGGCCAGGACGCGGCGTTCAAGCTGGTCGACGTCCACGGCAGGGGCGACCGGCGGGCTCGACGACCAGGTCGAGCAGCAGCAGGTCGGCCAACGCGCAGAGCCGGGCCAGCCGGGCGGCCGGGTCGACCGTGGGCGCGGCGGTGGATCGGGCAGCACCAACCGCCGGGGAGCGTGGTCGGCCCGCAGGATGGCGTGGGCCTCCAGCTCGTGTCGTTGCGTCGCTGGCAGGTCTGGTCGCCACTGCTTGGCCAGCCAAAGCGATGGCGTGTCGGAGTCGGCCACGACCGCGCCCGCCCGCCGCAGGCCGCGCAGACCACACCGATATCAGGGGTACGCGATGCGGCCCGAGCCCCGACACTGCTCGCAGCTTCGGTACGCCTCCCGACGCGGCCCGGGCACGTCCGCCGAGTCCCGGAGTAACCACCGGAGTCGCGCCCGACACAGGATCGTCGGCGAAACACGGTCCGCGGATGTCGGTCGCGTGGGCTAGCGTGTCGTCGATCAATTCGGGGAGAGCCCGGATTCCTGCGGGAAGAGGCGTGTACGTGTCAGTTGGCAAGAAGTCCGTGGCGGTGGCGGTCTCGGCGCTAACCGCGCTCGCTGTCTCCGCGTGCGGCACGACGTCCGGCGGGTCCGACGCGCCGAAGCAGCCCAGCGTCCTGGAGCTGCTGGCCAGTGACCTGAAGGGATCGCTGCAGAAGACAGCCGAGGCCACCGACAAGAGCGACTCGGTGACCGTGACGATGACGGGCGCAGCGGGCGGCGAGAAGGTCTCGATGAAGGGCGTCCTGGACCTCGGCGACCCAGTCAAGGCCGAGATGACGACGACGGACCCGGACGGCACCACGACCATCGTCCGGATGGTCGGCGCGGTCATCTACGTCGAGATTCCGGCGGAGGACCGCGCGGAGATGGACGGCAAGCGCTGGATGAAGATGGACCTGACCGCCGCCGGCAAGCAGGCCGGGATGAACTTCGGCAAGCAGTTCGAGGACATCGACCCGACCAAGCAGGTCAAGACGCTGCTCGCCACCGAGGGCACGAAGGCGGTCGGGCAGGAGACGGTCAACGGGGCGGCCACCGTCCACTACACCGTCACCACGCCGATGGCGACCTACCTCGCGCAGCTCGACGCGAAGCTGCGGGCGGGCGTCGAGCAGCAGATGACCAAGATGGGCGTCAAGGACATCACCACTGATCTGTGGGTCGACGAGCAGTACCGACCCCGCCGGGCGGCCCTGAAGATGGGCCCGTTGGGCGACCTGGTGATGGACTACACCGACTATGGCAAGGCGGTGACCATCGAGACGCCGCCGACGGCGGAGACCCTCGACTTCGCCGAGATGCTCAAGGGTCTGCAGGGCCTGACCGACAGCATCTGATCAAGACAGGAAGGCTGCCCGGCCGGCGCGGAGACGCGCCCGCCGGGCAGTGCCGTGTCCGCCCACTCGTCGCGCCCGGGCTGACAGGCCGACTCCGGGTCAGCCGAGGTCGCGCAGGTCGAGGGCCGCCGTGCCCCGGCGGGTGTGGCGGATAGTGGCCCTGCCTGATCATCACGAGTTCGCCGACGTGGCGGTGTCCGGGCTGCGCGGATACCGCTACATCGGCGAGATGGTGTCGATCATGAATGCGCCGCTACGACGTGGTCGATCACCAGGTGGGCGGCGCCGGTGATGCCGATGTCCTGGCCGGTGGCGACCCGCTCGATGAGCAGGGTCTGGGTGGCCAGCGGCAGGCACCGCTCATAGAGGGTGGCGCGCATGCTGGCCAGCAGCGGTTCGCAGTCGGCGAGTCGGCCACCGATGGCGACCACCTGCGGGTTGAAGAAGTTGACCACGACGGCCAGGATCTCGCCGATGGCTCGGCCGGCCTGCCGGGCGAGCGCCGTGGCGTGGCGGTCGCCGTCGTCGATCAGGCGGATCACACCGGTCAGGTCGGAGACCGGTACGCCCTGGTCGCGTAGCGCGGTGACCAGGGCCGCGCCGCTGGCCACCGCCTCCAGGCAACCGGCGTTGCCGCAACTGCACAGCGGCGCGGGATCAGCCGCCACCCGGCAGTGGCTGATGTCCCCGGCCGACCCCTGCGCACCCCGGTGCAACCGTCCACTGGAGATCACACCGGAGCCGATCCCGGTGCCAGCCTTGATGTAGACGGCGTGGTCCAGCTCGGGATGCGCCGTGCGGTGCGCGCCGAGCGCCATCAGGTTGGCGTCGTTGTCCACGATGACCGGCACGTCGACCCGGCCGGCGCAGAACGCGGCGACGTCGAAGCCGTTCCAGCCGGGCATTCGGGACGGGCTGACGATCCGTCCGGTGGCGTGCTGCACGGGGCCGGGGATGCCGATGCCGAGACCTCGCAGCGCGCCCGCGGCGCCGTCGGCCGTCGTCGATCCGGTCGATGGCGAGGCGACGCCGGAGGCCGTCGGGGCACTGGAAGGGGCAGCCAACGCGGCGACCTCGGCCAGCAGCGCGCCGAGCACCTGCTCCGGGCCGTCCTCGATGCGTACCGGCAGGGTGCGGCCCTGGACCACCCGTCCGGAGAGATCAAGTGTGCCGACGCGTGCGTGATGCGCACCGAGGTCGATGGCGCCGACCACGGCCCCGCCGGTCGGCACGGCGAGCTGGCGCGGTCGTCGTCCACCTCGGGACCGCCCGGCGCCGGTCTCCTCCAACAGCCCCTGGTTGATCAACGCCTCGACCCGCTGGGAGACCGTCGACGGGGACAGCCCGGAGAGGCGGGACAGGTCGGCACGACTGACGGCCGCTCCGGTGGCCACCCAGCGCAGCAGCTCCCGGGGGCCGCCGCGGACAGCTTCGCGTGGCGCGTCGTCAATCGTCACGTCAGCTTCTTAGCACCCACAGTTTGTTCAAGCAACCGGTTGACTTAGTTTGTCGGCTACCTTTAGATGGCGCTGTTGGTTCGATATGAAGCTGACTTAGTTTTGTAGCCGAAGAAAGTGGGTGCGTCTGGTGGCACCGGGGACGACGGGTGCGGACCGACCGATGGTGTCGGTACGCGGCCTGCACAAGTGGTTCGGTCCGCTGCACGTGCTCAAGGACATCGACCTCACGGTGGCCGCCGGCGAGGTGGTCGTCGTGGTCGGGCCGTCCGGCTCGGGCAAGTCGACCCTGTGCCGCTGCCTCAACCGGCTGGAGACGGCCGGACAGGGCAGCATCGAGATCGACGGTGAGCCACTGCCGGCCGAGGGCCGGGCGCTGGCCCGGCTGCGCGCCGACGTCGGCATGGTCTTCCAGTCCTTCAACCTCTTCGGCCACAAGACGGTGCTGGACAACATCACCCTCGGCCCGACCCGGGTCCGCAAGGTCGCCCGGCCCGAGGCACAGCAGCAGGCGATGGCCCTGCTGGAACGCGTGGGTATCGCCGACAAGGCGAACCACCACCCGGCTCAACTCTCCGGCGGGCAGCAGCAGCGGGCGGCGATCGCCCGTGCACTGGCGATGCAGCCGAAGGTGCTGCTCTTCGACGAGCCGACATCGGCACTCGACCCGGAGATGGTCAACGAGGTGCTCGACGTGATGGTCTCCCTCGCCGCCGAGGGGATGACCATGATCGTGGTCACCCACGAGATGGGCTTCGCCCGCCGCGCCGCCGACCGGGTCGTCTTCATGGACGACGGCCGCATCGTCGAATCCGGTGCTCCCGACGACTTCTTCGCAGCTCCGCGCACCGAGCGGGCCCGCGACTTCCTGTCCAAGATCCTCCAGCACTAGCCCCCAACGGGAGGGTGTCATGTCAATCCTCAAGATGAACTTCACCGGGCGGCGCTCGCTCGCCCTCACCGCCACCGCCGTGGCGGTGGCCCTTGCCGCGACCGGCTGTGGCGGCGACAGCGGCAGCAGCGCTCCGACGCTGCCCGGCAACCCCGGCATGGGCGGCGACGGCGTCATCGCCCAGTCGGTGTACGACGCCGCCCCGGTCGCCACCGACGCGGACATTCCGGCGGGCTCGACCATGGAGGCGATCCGCAAGCGCGGCTACCTGAACATCGGCGGATCCCTGGACGCGCCGCTGCTCGGCCAGCAGAACCCGGTCAGCGGCACCATCGAGGGCTTCGACGCCGACATGGCGAAGCTGCTGGCGAAGTACATCATCGGCAAGCCCGAGGTGAAGACGACGACCATCGGCACCCAGACCCGGGAGGCCATGCTCCAGGCCAAGTCGGTGGACGCGGTCTTCCAGACGTACACGATCACCCCGCAGCGGGCCACCCAGATCGCCTTCGCCGGGCCGTACCTCACCTCGGGTCTGGCTGTCGGGGTCCGCAAGGACGACACCGCGATCAAGAGCGTCAAGGACCTCGCCGGCAAGACCGTCATCGTCGGGGCGAACACCCCTGCGGTCACCGCGCTGCCCTCCGCCGCCCCCGGCTCGAAGCAGATCGCCTTCGGCACCGACCCGCAGGCGCTGCAGGCACTGCTGCAGAAGCGCGGCGACGCGTACGTGCAGGACTTCACGCTGCTCGCCTCGGGCGCCAAGGCCAACCCGGGGATGAAGGTGGTGGGCGAGCCGTTCACCACCGAGGCGTACGGCATCGGCCTCAACCGGGAGGACACGCAGTTCAAGGAGTTCGTCAACAACTGGCTGAAGAAGATCCAGGCCGACGGCACGTGGGCGAAGGTCTGGGAGGGCACCCTCGGCTCGGTGGTAGAGGGTGGGGCGCCGACCCCGCCAGCCCTCGGTTCCGCCGACGGCTCCTGAGCGACCTCTCGTACCGATGGACGCCCTCACCGCCCACCTGAGCGAGTTTGGCCACGGCCTGGTCACGACGGTCGAACTGACCGTCGTGACCACCGTCGGCGCGATGCTTCTGGGCATCGTCGTGGCCACCCTGCGAATCGCCCCCGTACCGCTGCTGCGCGCCATCGGCACGGCGTACGTCGAGGTGTTCCAGAACCTGCCGTTGCTGGCCCTCCTGGTGCTCTTCGTCTTCGCGTTGCCGACCATCGGCATCACGTTCCCGTTGTTCACCTCCGCCGCGATCGTCATCGCCGTCTACGAGGGGGCGTACCTGGCCGAGGCGATCCGCGCCGGGATCAACACCGTCGGGGTCGGCCAGGCCGAGGCGGCCCGGGCCATCGGGCTCACCTTCGGGCAGTCCCTGCGGCACGTGATCCTGCCGCAGGGACTGCGGGCGGTGATCCAGCCGATCGGCAACATCTGCATCGCGCTGCTGATGAACACCTCACTGGCCGCCGCTGTCGGGGTCGTCGAGCTGACCCAGGCGGCCAACACCGTGAACCTCGTCGAGGCTCAGCCGATCGCCGTCTTCACCGGCGCGGGCCTCGCCTACATGCTGCTGGCACTGATCATCGGTCAGGTCACCGGCCTGCTGGAACGAAGGCTGGCGATCGTCCGATGAACCAGACCCAACAGATCCTCTTCGACGAGCCCGGCCCCCGAGCCCGGCGACGGATCCGGATCGCCACCGTGCTTGGCGCTGTCCTCCTGGTCGGCGCCGTGGTCGCGGCCGTGTACCAGTTCGCCAGCCACGGCGAGTTGGCCGCCGAGCGGTGGGAGCCGTTCACCACCTGGCCGATCTGGCGGTACCTGCTCAACGGACTGTGGGCCACGGTGCGGGCCGCCGCCGCGACAGCCGTGCTCAGCTCCGCACTCGGGTTGCTGCTGGCGCTCGGCCGACTGTCGACGCATCGACCGTTGCGCTGGCTGGCCGGCGCGTACGTGGAGATCTTCCGGACCGTTCCCACGCTGCTGCTGATCTACGTGACGCTGTTCGCCCTGCCGCAGTACGGGATGAACTTCCCGCTCTTCTGGAAGCTCGTGGTGCCGCTGGTGGTGTCCAACTCGGCGGCGTTCGCGGAGATCTTCCGGTCCGGCATCCTGGCCCTGGACCGCGGACAGACCGAGGCCGGCCTCGCCGTCGGGCTTCGCCGCGGACAGGTGATGGCACTGGTTGTTCTGCCCCAGGCGCTGCTCCAGCTCACCCCATCCCTGGTCAGCCAGCTGGTCGGGCTACTCAAGGACACCTCGCTCGGCTTCGTGGTCAGCTACACCGAGCTGCTCTACAGCGGGCAGGTGCTCTCCTCGTACACCCACCTGCTGATCCAGACGTTCCTGGTGGTGGCGCTGATCTACCTCGTGGTCAACGCCTCGCTGTCGAAGTTCGCCCGCGTACTCCAAGCCCGCAACAATCGAGGGACAAGAACCCGGTGACCATTTTCCGCTACGCCGAGCTGGCTCGGGTCGTCCGCAACGGCTTCGTTGAAAGCAGGCACTACGGCAGTGTCGTCGTTCTCGCCCCGGACGGCGAGGTCGTCCTCACCGCCGGCGTACCCGACGAGCCGGTGCTCCCCCGCTCCACCCTGAAGCCGGTGCAGGCGTTGGCCTGTCGGGTCGCCGCGGGTGACGAGCTGACCGGCCCGGCGCTGGCACTCGCCGCCGGCAGCCACACCGGCGACGACCGGCACGTCGAGGTGGTCCGGGCGATGCTGGCCGGCGCCGGCCTGACCGAGGACGCGCTCGGCTGCCCGGTGGACTGGCCGGAGGACGAACCGACCCGCGACCGGCTGATCCGCGCCGGCGGGCAGCGTGACCGGATCCGGATGAACTGCTCCGGCAAGCACGCCGCGATGCTTGTCGCCTGCGTCGCACAGTCCTGGAGCACACACGACTACCTCGACCCCGAGCACCCGCTCCAGCGGGAGACCGCCGCTGCCGTCGCCCGGCTGGCCGGCACTCCGATCGCGCACCACGCGGTCGACGGCTGCGGCGCACCGCTGTTCGGTCTGCCGCTGACCGGCCTGGCCCGCACGTTCCAGGCACTGGTCACCGCGCCTGCCGGCAGCGACGAGGCGCTTGTCGCGCAGGCCATGCGCCAACACCCTGAGTACGTGGGCGGCTGGCGCGGGCACCCGAACACCGACCTGATGCGGGCGCTGCCCGGTGTGCTCGCCAAGGGCGGGGCCGAGGGCGTGCTCGCGGTGGCCGCTCCGGACGGTCACGCGGTTGCGGTGAAGGCGATCGACGGTTCACCCCGAGCCACCACCGCCATCGCGCTCGCCGCCCTCGACGCCGTGGGCGTACCGGTCGGCGGGGCCGACGCGCTGCGCCGGGTGCCGGTGCTCGGCGGCGGCGAACCGGTCGGCGCCGTCACCGCCGTCATCGACTGGACGGCACCGTCTCGGACCTCAGCGGCACCGTCTCGGACCTCAGCGGCACCGTCTCGGGCCGAAGCGGCATCGTCTCGTACCGAAAAGGAAGAGTCATGAACACATTCGAGATCTGCATCGACAGCGTCGAAGGGGCGGTTGCCGCCGAGGAGGCCGGCGCCGACCGGGTGGAGCTGTGCTCCGCGCTCTTCGACGGCGGGTTGACCCCCAGCCTGGGCACCATCGAGACGACCCTGCGCGCCGTCACCCGGATCCGGGTGCACGTGATCGTCCGGCCCCGGGCCGGCGACTTCATCTTCTCGCCGTTCGAGATCGAGGCGATGGAGCGGGACGTACGGGCCGCGGTGGCGGCCGGCGCGCACGGCATCGTGATCGGCGCGCTGACCGCCGAGGGTGACGTCGACGTACCGACCACCCGTCGGCTGATCGCCGCCGCCGGCGACGCCAGCATCACCTTCCACCGTGCGTTCGACATGACCCGTGACCCGCACGCGGCGCTGGAGCAGCTGATCGAGTTGGGTGTGCACCGGGTGCTCACCTCGGGTCAGGAGGTCAGCGTGCTGGAGGGTGCTCCGCTCATCGCCGACCTGGTGCGCCGGGCCGCCGGACGGATCATCATCATGCCGGGTGGCGGCATCACCCCGCGCAACATCGCCCGCATCGTCGAGGCGACGGGCGCCGACGAGTACCACTTCGCGGCTCTGGTCAGCTCGGACAGCCCGGCCGTGCACCGCAACCCGGCACCGCTGATGGGCGGCAGCCTGAACCGCCCCGAGTACGAGCGGTCGGGCACCTCCGGGGCCCTGGTCGGCCAGGTGCTCGCCGCCGCCCGCGCCTGATCGGTCGCGCTCCCGGCGCGTTGATCGCGCTCGATCCACGATGTAGTGGCCTTCCCAACTGGGGAGGCCACTACTTCATGTTCGAGCGCGATCATGGGTCTTCAGCAGCTCACGCCAGGTTGGGTTGTACGACCCGGCCCCACGATCTTGCACTTTCTGTGCCGACACAACGGGCATCCCGCCCATATCGACAACCGAAACTGCAAGATCGAGGCTTACCTCGCGCGCTGAGTTGTGCGCGATCTCAGCCGACGTCGTTGACGCAGCGCAGCACGGGGCGTGTCACCAGAGCCGCCTCGTCCAGCAACTCCTGGGCGTACACGGTGAACGTCGTCGACTCGCCTGGCAGCAGGGTGACCAGGGCGGTGTCCACAGTGGCGGAGGCGTCGAGGCGGTCCGCGAAGAGCGTCAGGTCGCGCAGCACCGTGCGGGCCGTGACCCGGACCCGCTGCCCACCGTCGAACGGCTCGACCGTCGCGTCCCACGCCGCCGCCGGCCAGTCCACGTCCCGGTCCTCGGCGAAGAACCACAGGGCGCGCTGGGCGGTGGCACCGGCCTCCGCGACCAGCAGCTCGCGTCGCCCCTCGTCCGGCCGCGCGAGGTCAGCCGGCAGCGCCAGCACCACCGAGGAGTACGCCGGGACGTCGAGGTCGACCGAGGTCTTCGCCCTCGGCTCCCCGGTGAGCGTGAACCGGGTGACCGCAGTCGGCGCGGTCCATGCCTCGGCGGTCTCGTTGACCGCGACCAGGGCCAGGCCGCCTTCGCGGGGCTGCACGGTGAGCAGCCGATCGGCGTACGCGTGGCGCAACGCGTACCACAGGGGTTTGCGGCGGCCATCGCCGTCGACGGCCGACCAGGAGGTCACCGGCCAGCAGTCGTTGAGCTGCCAGACGATGGTGCCCGCGCAGACGCCCCGATGCGAGCGGAAGTGCTCCACCCCGAGCTGGATCGCGCGGGCCTGGTTGAGCTGTGTCAGGTAGTGCCAATCGTCGAAGTCCGCCGGGGCGGGCAGATGCGCGTCCAGGCCACGCTGGAGTTTGGCGTCACCGTCGGCTGCCTTCTGGTGGTGCGCCATGCCCGGTGAGTCGTGCCTCAGGGGTTCGTCGCTGAGCGCCCGGCGGAGGGTGGCGTACGCCGGTGGGCCCTGATAACCGAACTCGGCGACGAAGCGCGGCACGTACTCCCGGTACCTGGTGTAGTCGTCGGTGTTCCACACGTCCCAGATGTGGGTGGTGCCGTGCGCCGGGTCATTCGGGTGGATCGCGTCGGTGCCGGACCAGGGGCTGCCCGGCCAGTACGGACGGGTCGGGTCCAGCTCACCGACGATTCTGGGCAGCACGTCGAGGTAGTAACCGCGTCCCCAGGTACGCCCGGCGAGGGCCTGCTGCCAGTCCCAGTCGTGCCAGCCCCAGATGTTCTCGTTGTTGCCCGTCCAGAGCACCAACGACGGGTACGGCGCCAGCCGGGTCACCTGCTCGGCGGCCTCGGCTGCCACCTCCGAGCCGAACGGCTCCTCCTCCGGGTAGGCCGCGCAGGCGAAGAGGAAGTCCTGCTGGACGAGCAACCCGCGCTCGTCGGCGAGGTCGTAGAAGTCCGCCGACTCGTACCGGCCGCCGCCCCAGACACGCAGCAGGTTGACGTTCGCCTCAGCAGCCTGGTCGAACCGCTCGGCCAGCCGGTCCCTGGTGACCCGGGTGGGGAACACGTCGTCCGGGATCCAGTTGACCCCGCGTACGAAGACGGGGACATCGTTGACCGACAACACGAACGGGGTGCCGTGCTCGTCGGGAGTGGTGTCCAGTCGCACCGAACGGAAACCGATCCGGTGGGACCAGTTGTCGAGGACGTCTCCCTGCGGCCCGTGCAGGGTCACCTCGATCGGGTGGCGCACCTGCTCGCCGTACCCCCGGGGCCACCAGAGCGCGGGCTCGCGGACGGTGAGGGTCAGCACGGCCGTGCGCTGCCCAGCCGGGACGACCAGGTCGGCGCGGGCGCCGCCGACGACCGCCCGGACGGTCAGCGGGACGTCCGCGACCCGCTCGACCTCGACGTGCAGCTCGACCTGGCCGTCGCGCCCGTCCATCGTGACCAGCGGGCGGACGGTCGCCAGCCGAGCCGTGGACCAGGCGTCCAGGCTGATCTCCTGCCAGATGCCGGCGGTGACCAGGGTCGGCCCCCAGTCCCACCCGAAGTTGCAGGCCATCTTGCGGATGAAGTGGAACGGCTCCGGGTAGGCGTTGGGCCGGTCGCCGAGCCGCTCCTGCTGCGCCTCGGCATAGCGGTATGCGGAGTCGAACGTGACGACCAGGTCGTTGTCGCCGTCGCGCAGCAACGAGCGGACGTCGAACCGGTAGCCACGGTGCATGTTCTCGGTGCGACCGACCTCGACACCGTTGACGGTGAGCGTGGCCACGGTGTCCAGGCCGGCACAGACCAGGTCGACCCGGTCGTGGTCACCGGGCGGGCGCCGGAAGCTCGTCCGGTACTGCCAGTCGGTGCGCCCGATCCAGGCCAACGCCTCCTCGTTGTCGTCGAGGTAGGGATCGGGGATCAGCCCAGCGTCGAGCAGGTCGGTGTGCACGCAACCGGGCACCGTCGCCGGCACGGCCTGCCCGGCGATCTCGGCCGGCACCCGCGCTCCGGGCACCGCCCGCAGGGTCCAACCGTCGTAGAGTGCCTGTCGGCTCAACACTTCACCGCACCTTCTACATCGAAAGACGTTGACTGAACCGGATAAGCTAAGCCACCGTACGGTTCGGATTCCGGACGGTCAACGGTCAGAGAGCGAAGGAGCACGCCGGTGAAGCGGCCGACCATCGCCGACGTCGCCCGGCACGCCGGGGTGTCCAAGGGCGCCGTGTCGTACGCGCTGAACGGGCAGCCCGGCGTCTCCGAGGCCACCCGGCAACGCATCCTGGCCATCGCCACCGAGATCGGGTTCAGCCCGAGCAGCGCTGCCCGCGCCCTCTCCGCCGCCGCCGCCGGGGCGGTCGGTCTGGCCCTGTGCCGACCGGCCCGGATCCTCGGCATCGAGCCGTTCTTCATGGCGCTGATCAGTGGCGTCGAGGCCGAACTCTCCGCCCGCTCATACGCGCTGACCCTCCAGGTGGTGGCCGACCCCGACGCCGAGATCGCGGTCTACCGACGCTGGTGGGGCGAACGTCGGGTGGACGGGGTGCTCGTCTGCGACCTGCGCACCGACGACCGTCGCATCCCCGCACTCGAGCAGTTGCAACTGCCGGCGGTGGTGATCGGCGGGCCCGGCGGCACCGGCGACCTGGGCAGTCTCTGGTCCGACGATGAGGCCGCGTTGACCGAGACGGTGGAATACCTGGTCGCGCTCGGGCACCGAAGGATCGCCCGGGTCGGCGGCCTGCCACACCTGCGGCACACCGAGATCCGTACCGACGCCTTCGCCGCGCTCTGCCAGCGGCTCGGCCTGGTCGACGCGGTCACCGTCTCCTCCGACTACACCGGCGAGGAGGGTGGTCGGGTCACCCGCCGGCTGCTCAGCTCCATCAACCGGCCCACCGCCGTCATCTACGACAACGACGTGATGGCCATCGCCGGGCTCTCCGTCGCCCAGGAGATGGGGCTCACCGTGCCCGGCGATCTGTCCATCGTGGCCTGGGACGACTCACCACTGTGCCGCCTGGTGCACCCGCCACTGACCGCGCTAGGCCGGGACATCCCGGCGTACGGCGCGCACGCCGCCCGGCAACTGCTCGCCGTCATCGCCGGACAGCCCGCGAGCCGGGTGCAGGACGAGACGCCACACCTCACACCACGCGGCAGCACCGCCCCGCCCCGGGAGAGGTGAACCGGTTCACCTCTCCCGGCGCTCAGCGGGACGCCGAGGGAAACTCCTCGAAGTACGCCTCGACCCGCTCGGCCGTCGCCGGACGGGCCAGCGCGAACCCCTGCCCGTATCGGCAGCCGCCCTGGCGCGCCCCCTCGACCTGGCTCGACGACTCCAACTCCTCGGCGACGATCTCGACGCCCAGCCGCTCGCCGACGTTGACCACCACGTCGATCAGCGGTGGCTGCCCGTCCGGCCGTGCGCCCACCAACTCCGGGCCCACCTTGAGCAGGTCGATCGGCAGACGGCGCAGCTGCGCCAGCGAGGCGTGCTCGGCCCGGAAGTCGTCCAACGCGGTGCGTACGCCCAGCGACCGCAGCCCGGCCAGCCGGGCCACCACGGTCGGCAGGTCACCCGCGACCCTCGGCTCGCTCACCTCCACCACCAGCCGTTCCGGGGGCACCCCGTACGCGGCCAGCACGGCTGCCGCCCGCTGGACGAAGTCCGGGGTGGTCAGCTCCCGGGTCGTGACGTTTACCGCCATCCACAACTCACGGACGCCCACCGCCCAGTCGGACAACTGCCGGCAGGCCCGGTCCAGGACCCACCATTCCAACTCGCCGACCAGATCCAGATCCTCGGCGACCGGTAGCAACTCGGCCGGAAGCACCGTGCCGAGCACCGGGCTCCGCCAGCGCAGCAGCGCCTCCGCGCCGACCGGCTGCCCGTCCGCCAGGTCGAGCACCGGCTGGTAGACGAGGTCCAGCTCGCCACGCGCCACCGCACCAGGAAGTTCGCGTTCCAGGTCGAGCCGGCGAACCAGCTGTTCCTCCAGGAACGCGTCGTACCACTCGACCCGGTCCCGCCCCAGCTGCACGGCCCGTCGTCGGGCCAGCTCGGCCTGCCGAAGCACGTCCGCCGGCCGCTCACCGTTCACCTCGGCCAGCCCGATGCTGGTCTGCACGCGTCGCACCGAACCAGCCACCTCAAAGGGCGGGGCGAGCGCGGTCAACAGCCGGGTGCCCAGCGCGTACGCCAGCACCGGGCCGGCTGCCGTGACCACGGCGAAGCCGGTGCCCGTGCACCCGGTGACCAGATCGTCGGAGGCGATGACCGCACGGGCCCGGAGCACCGCCTCGGCCAGCACGTCCTCCCGTGCGGTCGGGCCGATCCCGTCGGTGCCATGCAGGTCCACCAGCAGCAGCGCGCCGGACGGCACCGGCACGTCGCCGATCGCGGCGAGGGCGTCCAGCAAGGCTGCGCGGTCGCCCGGAGAACCGCCCCCGGCCACAACGGGCCGCCGGGCGAGCGCCGGCCAGGCGGTACCGCCATCCGGCGACCACGCCGAGCTGGCACCGGCCGGGCCATCCAGGTCACCGGTGCTGCCGGAGTGGGCGTTCGCGGGCTGCGCAAGTGCGTGATCTGACGTGCCCAGCCACCGTGGTTGCGCCGCATGGCGGTGCCGGACCGTGTTGCCGGCAAGTCGGCGATGCGCGGCGCGCCGTTCGGAGACGGGCACCTCGGCTGCGCGTAGCAGCTCGCGCAGCACCAGGGGCGGCACCGCGGCCAGGGCCAACAACACGCTCGTCGGGTCTGTCGCGCGGCCGGCACCCAGGTGCAGGCCCGCCACCAGCAGCAGCACCGCCGCTGGGAGCACCGACCGGGGCCAGGCCGGAGCGATCGGCTCCGCCGGCTGATGATCGCCCGCGTCCGCCGCGTCGACCGCGCCCACCGCGACGAGCAGCATCCCGAGCACCAGCGGGGGTACGGCCAGCAGGGCCACCCGCCCGGCCGGCATGGACAGCAGCGTGGCCAGCAGCACCAGCCCGCCCAGGGTGAGCAGGACACCGCCGCGGCATACCGCCGCTCCCGAGCGACGCCGCGGCCCGGCGAACGCGTTGAGTGCGGCCATGCCCAGCCCACCGAGCGCCAACGCCGCGACCAGTCGGACCGAGACCGGCAGGCCGTCACGGGGCAGCAGCAGCCAACCGGCGAGGGCCAGCCCGACGGCCGGGCCGGTCGACTCGACCAGCCAGCGCAGCCGGACCCCCGCCGACGGGCGTGTGCGGCCGGCAAGCCGGCACAGCCCGGTCACGGAGAGTGCCGCCACGACCAGCGACCCGACCAGCACGGCAGACGTGTGCCCGCCGTCGGCCAGTGGCAGCACGACGGCGGTCAGACCGGCCGCCACCACCGCCGCGTCGAGCAGCACGCCCGCCGTACGCGGTGACGAATCGGTGCAGCGCCGGGAGGCCAGTCGGGCCAGCCGCAGGCCGGCGAGCGTGGCACCGGCGCCGGCAGCAAGCGAGATCACCACCGGCGTGGGGACCAGATCGGCGGCACCGGCGAGGAGGAGCAGCGCCACCGCCGTGGACGTGGCGGTTTCCGGTGCCACCCGGCGGGGGACAAGGACGCGGAACGGGTACGCGAGGAGCACAGCGGTCGCCTTCGTGAGGGGGCACGGGGGCGGTGCGACGGTCCGGGACATCGGGCATTGCTGATCCGCTGTCCAACAACTGGCAACGATCGGCGGCAGGATCGGTTACGTGTCCATCACGCAGAGGGGACAACGACCCGTGTCACTGTACGACGCACTCCGCCCTGCTGGCACCGCCCGGCGCGAGCCGGACCGGACGAGGGTGGGATCATCGGAGGGTGAGTAAGCCCGACACGGTCCGCTTCCGGTACAACCAAGCCATCCTGGTCGCCGCGGTCATCGCCTTCATCGGTGCCCTGCCGCTGGCCAACGCCCGAACCTACCTGCTGCCGGTGCTGCTCCTCCCGCTCGCCGTCGCGGTGTGGGCCTGGCGGGCTGGCACCGACGCCGACGCGCGGCAGCTACGCGTACGAGCGCTGGTCGGGCAACGCCGGATCGACTGGGACCAGGTCCTCGAGCTGACCACCGACCAGCGCGGACGGGCCGTCGCCCGGCTCGACGACGGCCAGCAGGTCACCCTGCCGGCCGTACGCAGCGTTGACCTGCCCCGCCTGGTGTCGGCCACCGGCCAGCCCCTCCCGGACGATACGACTGAGGCAGCCGATCAGTAGCCGTCGACCACCGTGTTGATCAGCGGCTGTCCGGCGGCGAACCGGCGTACCTGGTCACCCACCAGTCGGTAGGCCCGCGGCAGCAGACCGCGCACCGCCCCGGCGACGTGCGGGGTGAGCAGCACGTTCGGCATCGCCCAGAGCGGAGAGTCGGCGGGCAGCGGCTCCGGGTCGGTAACGTCCAGCGCGGCCGAGATCCGACCGGTGCCCAGCTCGGCGACGAGCGCCTCGGTGTGGGCCACCGGCCCCCGGGCAGCGTTGACCAGCAGCGCCCCGTCCGGCATCGCGGCCAGGAACTCCTTGTCGATCAGGCCACGGGTCTGGTCGGTGAGCGGCACCAGCACCACCACCACGTCCGCCTCGGGCAGCAGCCGGGGCAACTCCTCGACGGCGTGCACGCCCTGCTCCGGACGGGCCGTCCTCGCGACCAGGGTGAAGCTCACCTCGAAGGCGGCAAGACGGTCGCGTACGGCGGTGCCGATCGAACCCGCACCGACGATGAGCACCCGCTTTCCGGTCAGCTCGTCGGTCGGGGTGTTCCCCGCGTTCGCCCAGCGCCCTTCGGCCTGTGCACGGACGAACGTCGGGAACGCCCGCAGCTGGGCGAGGATCGCGGTGACGACCCACTCGGCGGTGGACGGGTCGTGCACACCCCGGGCGTCGCAGAGCGTGACACCTGGCGGCGTACGCCCGGCCCAGGCATCCGCCCCGGCGGAGAGCAACTGCACCACCGAGAGGTCGGGCAGCTCACGCAGCAGCGCGGGCCCATCCGTGCCGCCCAGGAACGGCGGCACCCAGAAGCGGACGTCGGCCACCTCCGAGGGCATCCGGTCGGCGTGCTCAAACACCTCCACCGTCACGTCCGGGGGCAACTCGCCCATGAGGTTCAGGCCGGCGGGGTGCGGGATCCATACCTTCACGTCAGCCGACGATAGTCCCCGACTCAGCGGCCGGTGCGGGCACGGCCGTGAACCGGCGTGCCGGGGGATGGCGCGCGGAGCCAGGGCGGGCGAGACTCAGCACACCGACGTTCGACCCGGGCCTGGACGAGGTATAACGAAGGGTCGGAGGGCCGGTCGGCCTCCGCCCCAGCAGACAGGTGCTCGATGACCGACGGCTCCCCCGCGTTCGGGGCAACCCGGCCATCGGCGACACCCTGCTGCTCTACACCGACGGGCTGATCGAGCGGCGGGACCGGTCCATCGACGAGGGGCTGGCCGAGCTGGTGGACCGGCTGACCGGCACCGACTCGCTGCCCCTCGACGAGCTGTGCGACCTGCTGCTCGCCTCGATCCGTCACCGTGAGGACGACACCGCGCTGCTGGCCGTACGGGCACGGTGAGCGGTCCACCGGGGACCACCGGCAGGGGTCACCCGCACCCCGTCGGATTCGACGGGCCCGGCCGGGCCGTCCGGCGGGCTACCCTGGGCCGGGTGAGAGCCCGTCCCCCGTACCCTCGCATCCCTCGCCTCCGGGTGGCCCTCGCGGCGTCCTGCGCGGCGCTGTTGTTCACCGCCGGTTGCAGCTTCGGCGAACCGGAGCCCGATCCGGCCGGCGAGCCGCCCAACCTGCCAACCCCGTCCGCGTCGGCGAACCCCGGCGGCGCCGGTCAGCAGGCGGTGGCGACGGTGCTCGCCAAGGGTTTACGGGTGCCCTGGGGCATCGCCTTCCTGCCGGACGGCGGCGCACTCGTCACCGAACGCGACAACGGCCGGATCGTGCAGGTCGGCCCCGATTCCGGGCCGGACGGGCTGCGGGTCCGCCCGGTGCAGACGATCCCCGACGTGGCGGCGGCCGGCGAGGGCGGCCTGCTCGGCATCGCCGTCTCCCCCGACTACGCCCGAGACCGGACGATCTTCGTCTACTACACCGCCGAGCAGGACAACCGGGTCGTCCGGCTGCAACTCGGCGGGCAGCCCACCCCGATCCTCACCGGCATCCCGAAGGCCAACGTGCACAACGGCGGCGGGCTGGGTTTCGGCCCGGACGGGCAGCTGTACGTGAGCACGGGTGACGCCGGTCAGCGCCCCCTCTCCCAGGACGTGAAAAGCCTCGGCGGCAAGATCCTCCGGATCACCCCGGACGGCAAGCCCGCCACGGGCAACCCGTACCCCGGTTCTCCGGTCTGGTCGCGGGGCCACCGCAACGTCCAGGGCTTCACCTGGGACGCCGCCAAGCGGATGTACGCCGTCGAGTTCGGCCAGAACACCTGGGACGAGATCAACCAGATCACCAAGGGCGGCAACTACGGCTGGCCGGACGTCGAGGGGCGGGCCGGCGACAAGCGGTTCACCGACCCGATCACGCAGTGGGGGACCGAGGACGCCTCCTGCTCCGGTCTGGCGTCGGCGGACCGGCTGCTGGTCACCGGCTGCCTGCGCGGCAAGCGTCTCTGGGTGATGGAGTTGACCGACACCGGCACGCTGCTCGGTCAACCCAGTGAACTGCTCACCAACCGGTACGGCCGGCTGCGCGCGGTAGCCGCGGCACCGGACGGATCGCTCTGGGTGAGCACCTCCAACCACGACGGGCGGGGCAACCCGGCAGGCGACGACGACCGGCTCCTGCGGGTGGTCTTCGCGGGCGGCGACGGCGGCCGCAGCTGACGTTCGTCACCATCCGTTCAGGTTTGCCAAGATCTTCCGACGGGCAGGTCAGACTTTCAGCATGGACGGGCAGCGCGACGAGCAGCACGACGACGCCAGTGACCGGGACGACCCGGTGACCGGTGACGATCGGCCGCGCCCGACGCGCTCGTGGCTCAGCACCGCCGGCCCGCTGCGCCGCATCGGACTGGTCGTCGCCGTCCTCGCCGTGGCCCTGGCCGGGGCGGTGCTCGGGGTGCTGGCCGGCGGTCAGGTGGACACCGACATCGGGCCGTTCCGGGCCAACCTCAGCATCACCCCCGCCCGTGACGGCGGCACCACCGTCGACATACCGCCGCTCGGTGCGCTGCTGCTCGACAGCCACGACGGGCCGACCCACCTCACCGTACGGCTGGGCGCACTCGACCAGGGGCGCACCGAGGCACTGATCGACGACCCGGCCAGCATCAGCCGGGCCAGCCAGAGCGCGGTGGAGGACGTCCGCTCCGGCGTGCTGCGCCTCGGCCTGCGGACCCTCGGCGCGTCGGTGCTGGCCACCCTCATCCTGGCCGGGCTGATCTTCCGCAACGCCCGACGAACGGCCTGGGCGGGCGGGCTGGCGCTGCTGGTCACCGCCGGCAGCCTCGGCACGGCGGCGGCCACCCTGCGTCCGCAGGCGATCGAGGAGCCACGCTACGAGGGGCTGCTGGTCAACGCGCCGGCCATCGTCGGTGACGCCCGCCGGATCGCCAACGACTACACCAAGTACGCGGAACAGTTGCAGCGCCTGGTGGGCAACGTCAGCCAGCTCTACACCACAGTCTCGGCGCTTCCGCTGTTGGAGCCGACCCCGGGCACCACCCGGGTCCTGCACGTCTCCGACATGCACCTCAACCCGACCGGCTGGCAGCTGATCCGGACGGTCGTGGAGCAGTTCGGCATCGACGTGGTGATCGACACCGGGGACATCACCGACTGGGGCAGCGAGCCGGAGGCGTCCTTCGTCGCCTCGATCGGCCTACTGAAAAAGCCGTACGTCTTCATCCGGGGTAACCACGACTCGGGTCGGACCGCCGCCGCGGTGGCCCGCCAGCCGAACGCGATCGTGTTGAACAACTCGACGACGACCGTCGCGGGGCTGACCATCGCCGGCATCGGCGACCCGCGCTTCACCCCGGACAAGAACACCTCCCCCGCCGGCAGCGGGTTGACCCAGCAGGTGGCCGACCAGGTGATCGGGGTCGGCAACCAGCTTGCCGCGACGGTCCGCAACTCGCCACGGCCGGTCAACATCGCCCTCGTGCACGACCCGGCGTCGGCCGGGCCACTCGCCGGCGCCTGCCCGCTGGTGCTGGCCGGGCACACCCACGCACGGCAGGTGTCCCGGTTGCCCCAGGCGCCCGGCCAGCAGCCCACCGCACTGATGGTCGAGGGCTCCACCGGTGGCGCGGGCCTGCGCGGCCTGGAAGGCGAGAAACCCACTCCGCTGACGATGACGGTTCTCTACTTCGACCAGCAGAAGATGCTCCAGGCGTACGACGACATCACCGTGGGCGGCACCGGCCAGTCCCAGGTCAACCTGGAGCGGCACGTGGTGGCCGATCCGGCGCAGGGCGCCCCGGCGTCGGTCACCCCGACGCCGACCGGGGGCGCACCGGAGTCACCCGGGCCGCTGCCGAGCCCGACCCCGACCGGCTGATCCTGGCCGTGGCGCGAACGGCTTTCGCGGGAGCTGTCACAGCGCGGCGAGTGCTTTGCTGATGTTCCACTCGGCTAGATCGAGCATCCACTGCCTGTTCGGGAAGTCGGTGTCGGCAATGCGAAGGGGGCCGTCGATCAGGGACAACACCTGCGCATACCGGTAGAAGTCAAGTCTGTGGGGATCGAGGTCCACTGGGCGCAGGGCCGGGTAAGCGTCGCCGAAGCGCATCTGAAGCCAGGCATGGTCCCACTCGACGTCGAAGTAGGCGAGACCTTCAATGTCGATCACGGCGCCTTCGCCGTCGGGTGTGACAAGCACGTGATCCGGTCCGAGTTCGCCGTGCACCAGGCCGTACGCCTGGCGGGCCGTAACCGCGCCGTGCAGGTGACGCACATGATCAGCGATCTGGTCGTGTGCGTCGGAGAGCCGGACGTCGCGAGCCGCCGCCGCGGCGAGGTGGCCGAGCGCCCGGTCGGCGATGATGTCCTCGGTGCGTCGGGTCTGGGGCGCCTCGCCACGGGCGACAGCGGCGAGCTTGCCGTAGTGCGGGCCCTGCGTGGTGTGCATCCGGCGCAGGGCCTCACCCAGGTTGGACAGCGGGGTGGCGGCTGCGGCCCGGTCGCCCTCTATCAAGGCTTCAAGCGTCGTCGCGCCGACGTCCTCCACCAGCGCGATGTCGGAGTCCAGATAACGGCCGTCGCGGTCGAGCATCAGCAGCCGGGGGGTCCGCACGCCCGCAGCGGCGAGTGCCGCGTGGTTGACGGCGAACAATTCCGCGCCCGACGCGTGAGCGAACGGGTCGTCCGGAACAGTGGGTGACGGCGGCCAGTAGTCCTCGCCGGCCGCCCACACATAGAGGATCACCGTGGTCAGGTCATCCAACCGAAGCCGGTAGACGCCTTTCTTGCTGCCGCCGGTCGGCCGGTCCAGGGCAGCGAGCTTGCGGTCAGCGCCGAACTCTTGCGCCACCAGTTCGCGTACGTCGTCCGGCTGCAGAAACGCCCGTGTCATGGTCGCCTTTCAGGACGGGGCCGGAGTTGCGGCGAAGGGCGCTGGCCATCCGCTTTGGCTGCCCACCAGGTCGATGTGCTGTGGAGCGGTATACCTCAGGGTCATATTTATGACTCTGAGGTATACCGCTCATTACCGCATCCGCCCCAGGAAGGTGACCGACGGTCACCGCCGGCACTGGGCTTCGCCCACCGGCCCAGTCCGGTCAGCGTAGGGCGATGGCGGCCAGAGCGGCGTTGACGATGCTGCCGGGCAGCAGGTCGTGCAACTCGTACAGTTCGGTGACGCTGCCGGACTGGCCGAACTCGTCCACGCCGAGCGGCACCGCCGGCGCGCCGAGCGCCGACCCGAGCCAGGCCATCGCGTGCGACGCGGCGTCGTGCACGGTCACCACCGGCACCCGGCCGGCGAACGCGGACCGCAGCGCGCCCGGCACGCTGGGCACCGTGGCCGTGCGTACGCCCTGACGCAGGGTGCGCTGCCAGGCCCGGTAGAGCCGGTCCAGCGAGGTCACGTCCACCACGTGCGCGGCGACGCCCTCCTCGGCGAGCTCCGCCGCGGCGGTCAGCACCTCGGGCAGCACCGCACCGGAGGCGGCCAGTTGCACCACCGGGGCGTCGGCCAGGTGCGGGTACGCCTGGTGTGCGTCGACGAGCCGGTACGCCCCGGCGACCACCTGCCGGCGCAGAACCGCGTCGCCGAGCCGGGCCCGGGCGGCCTCGAACGGCGTCTGGTCCAGCGGACGGGTGCTCAGCCGGAAGTAGTACGCGCCGTCCTCGGCGGGTGCGGCGGTCGCGGCCGGAGCCGAACCGCCCGCGATCTGCCCCAGCGCGTCGCAGAGCAGCCAGTCCAGGCTCGCCGCGTACGCCGGCTCGACGAAGGTCACCCCGGGCAGTTCCAGGCCGACCGAAGCGGTAATGGTCGACTGGTGGGCGCCGCCCTCCGGTGCGAGGGTGATGCCGGACGGGGTGCCGGCCACCACGAACCGGGAGCCGGAGTACGTGCCGTAGAGGAACGCGTCGAGGCCCCGCAGCACGAACGGGTCGTAGACCGTGCCCACCGGCAGCAGCGGCTGCCCGGACAGGTCCCACGACAGGCCCAGCTGGCCGAGCAGCAGGAACAGGTTCATCTCCGAGATGCCCAGCTCGATGTGCTGCCCAGCGGGGCTCTGGATCCAGCGCAGCATCCGATCCTCGGACCAGGACCGCTGCTCGGTCGGGGCGAACACGCCGGTCTTGTTGATGAACCCGGCCAGGTTGGTGGAGGTGGCCACATCGGGGGCGGTGGTGACCAGGTAGCGGCCCACCTCCCGGTCCCGAGCCAGTTCCACGAGCACCCGACCGAACACCTCCTGCGTGGAGATCGGCTTGGTTGCGCGTACTCCCGTGCTTTCCGGGACGGCGACGCCCAGCGCACGCTCACGGGGCGCGCGGGACAGCGCCTCCCGGCGGGCACCGGCCCGGATGCCGGCGGGTGACGCCGGGTCGAGGCGGTCCCACTCGGTCTCGGTGGTCAACCCCTGCGCGGCGCGCAGCGTGTCGACCTGCTCGGAGCTGAGCAGCGCGGAATGGTTGCGCGGGTTGCCGGCGATAGGCAGACCCCACCCCTTGACGGTGTACGCGAAGACGACGCTCGGACGGTCGATGACGGCGTCGCACTGGGCGTACGCGTCAAGCATCGCCTGCAGGTCGTGCCCGCCCAGGTCGGTGACGAGCGGGCGCAGCTCCTCGTCGTCGATGCCCGCCACGAAGGCCTCTACCTCGGCCGGCGCACCCTCCAGGAACTGCTTACGCAGCAGCGGGCCGTTCAGCCCGAACAGCGACTGGTACTGCTCGTTCGGCATCGCGTCGATCCAGTCGCGCAACGCCTCGCCACCCGGCCGGGCGTACGCCTCGGCGAGCCGACGCCCGTACTTGACCTCCACGACGTGCCAGCCGGCCGCCTCGAACTGGCCCCGCCACTGGTTGATCCGGATGCCCGGCACCACGCGGTCCAGCGACTGGCGGTTGAAGTCGACAAGCCACATGACGTTGCCCAGCCCGGTGGTGGCGGGGTCGGCGACCGCCTCCCAGATGTTGCCCTCGTCCAGCTCGGCATCGCCGATCAGCGCCACGAACCGGGAGTGCGGGCGGGCCCCGAAGTGCGCGTCGACGTAACGCCGGGTGGCGGCGGCGAAGAGCGGCGCCGCCGCGCCCAGCCCGACCGAACCGGTGGAGAAGTCCACCTCGTCCGGGTCCTTCGTCCGCGACGGGTACGACTGGAGGCCGCCACGAGCCCGCAGCCGGGGCAGGTAGGAGCGGTCCAGGTTGCCGAGCAGGTATTGGATGGCGTGGAACACCGGGGAGGCGTGCGGCTTGACGGCCACCCGGTCCTCGGCGTCCAGGTGCGCGAACCAGAGCGCGGTCATCGCCGTGACCAGGGAGGCGCTGGACGCCTGGTGGCCGCCGACCTTCACACCGTCACCGGTGGCCCGGTCGTGGTTGGCGGCGTCGACGATCCGGGTGGCGAGCCAGAGCACCCGCCGCTGGATCTCATCGAGGACATCGAGGTCGTGCTTGGTCACAGTGGCTCCATTCGGGCGTCGTCGTTGACGCCCTCGCGAGGGGTGCGGAACACGCGGGGGAATGCGGCGAACCGGCCGGGGGCGACGTGTCGCCCCCGGCCGGTTCGCCCTACCGGTCAGCCCTGGACGCCGAGGCGCTCCAGGATCAGCTCACGCAGGGTCTTCGCGTCGGCCTGGCCCCGGGTGGTCTTCATGACCGCGCCGACCAGAGCGCCGACCGCCGCGACCTTGCCGCTGCGGATCTTGTCGGCGATGCCGGGGTTCGCGGCGATCGCCTCGTCCACGGCCGCGGTGAGCGCGCCGGTGTCCGAGACGACCTCCAGGCCCCGGTTGGTCATGATCTCGGTGGGCGAGCCCTCACCGTCGACCACGCCCTCCAGCACCGTACGGGCCATCTTGTCGTTGAGCTTGCCGGCATCGACCAGCCCCTGCAGCTCGGCGACCTGGGCGGGGGTGGCCCCGATCTCGGCCAGCTCCACGCCACTCTCGTTGGCCCGGCGGGACAGCTCACCCAGCCACCACTTGCGGGCCGCGGCCGGGGTGGTGCCGGCGGCCACGGTGGCCTCGATCAGCTCGACCGCGCCGGCGTTCAACACCGACTGCATGTCCAGGTCGGACAGGCCCCACTGCTGCTGCAGCCGACGCCGGTGGACCCGAGGCAACTCCGGCAGGGCGGCCTTCAGCTCAGCGACCCAAGCCGGGTCCGGAGCGATCGGCACCAGATCCGGCTCCGGGAAGTACCGGTAGTCGGTGGCCGTCTCCTTCGAGCGCCCGGGGGTGGTGTCGCCGGTGTCCTCGTGGAAGTGCCGGGTCTCCTGCGTGATCCGACCGCCCGCGTCCAGCACCGACGCCTGCCGCAGCATCTCCGAGCGGACCGCCCGCTCCACCGAGCGCAACGAGTTGACGTTCTTCGTCTCGGTGCGGGTGCCCCACTCCTGCCCCGGCAGGTTGAGGGAGGTGTTCACGTCGCAGCGCAGCGAACCCTCCTCCATCCGCACATCGGAAACGCCGAGGGTACGGATCACGTCCCGCAGCTCGGCGACGTACGCCTTGGCCACGTCGGGCGCGAGCGCACCCGTGCCTGGAATGGGCTTGGTGACGATCTCGACAAGCGGAATGCCGGCCCGGTTGTAGTCGACAAGCGACTCGGTCGCACCGTGGATGCGGCCGGTGGCACCACCGACGTGCAGCGTCTTGCCGGTGTCCTCCTCGAGGTGCACCCGCTCGATCTCGATCCGCACCGTCTCGCCGTTGACCTCGACGTCCAGGTAACCGTCGACGCAGATCGGCTCGTCGTACTGGCTGATCTGGAAGTTCTTCGGCATGTCCGGGTAGAAGTAGTTCTTCCGGGCGAAGCGGCACCACTCGGCGATCGAGCAGTTCAGCGCCAGACCGATCCGGATGATCGCCTCGATGGCGGCCTTGTTGGCCACCGGCAACGAGCCGGGCAGCCCCAGGCACACCGGGCAGACCCGGGTGTTCGGCTCGCCGCCGAAGTCCGTCGGGCAGCCGCACCACATCTTGGTGTTCGTCCCCAGCTCGACGTGGGTCTCCAGGCCGATCACCGGTTCGTAGCGCGCGACGACCTCGTCGTACGCGGGCAGCGTCGTCGTCATCTGGGCTCCTGCCTCACAGTGCCGGTGGGGTGAACGTGCCGACCGCGGACTCCAGCGCGGCGGCGACCCGGTACATCCGGTCGTCGGCCATCGTCGGTGCCATCACCTGCAGGCCGACGGGCAGCCCCTCGGAGAGACCGCAGGGCACCGAGATGCCCGGCCCGCCGTACAGGTTGGTCGGAATGGTGAACAGGTCAGCCAGGTACATCTGGTACGGGTCGGCGGTGCGCGCGCCGATCGGGAAGGCCGTGAACGGGGTGGTCGGCGAGATCAGCGCGTCGACCCGCTCGAACGCGGCCGTGAAGTCCCGGGTGATGAGCGTCCGGACCTTCTGCGCCTGGCCGTAGTACGCGTCGTAGTAACCCGACGACAACGCGTACGTGCCGAGCATGATGCGGCGCTTGACCTCGGGACCGAAGCCGGCCTCGCGGGTCAGCGACATGACCTCCTCCAGCGACCGGTTGCCGTCGTCGCCGACCCGCAGGCCGAACCGGACGCCGTCGAACCGGGCCAGGTTGGAGGAGCACTCGCTCGGGGCGATCAGGTAATAGGCCGGCAGCGCGTACGCGAACGTGGGGCAGGAGACCTCCACGATCTCGGCGCCCATCTTGGTCAGCGCGTCCACCGACTCGCGGAACGCGGCCATCACGCCCGGCTCGGCGCCCTCGCCGACGAACTCGCTGACGATGCCGAGCCGCACGCCGGTCAGGTCGCCGGTCGCGCCGAGCTTCGCCGCCGCCACCACGTCCGGCACCGGCTGCGGGATCGAGGTGGAGTCCCGCGGGTCGTGGCCGCCGATCACCTGGTGCAGCAGGGCCGCGTCGAGCACCGTACGCGCGCACGGGCCGGGAGTGTCCAGCGACGAGGAGAAGGCGACCAGCCCGTAGCGGGAGGCGCCGCCATAGGTGGGCTTCGCGCCCACGGTGCCGGTGACCGCGCCGGGCTGGCGGATCGAGCCGCCGGTGTCCGAGCCGATCGCCAGCGGCGCCTCGTACGCGGCCAGCGCGGCGGCGCTGCCACCACCCGAGCCGCCCGGGATCCGGCTCAGGTCCCACGGGTTGTGCGTGGCTCCGTACGCCGAGTATTCGGTGGAAGAGCCCATCGCGAACTCGTCCATGTTGGTCTTGCCGAGCATCACCGTGCCCGCCTCGCGCAGACGCTGCACGATCGTCGCGTCGTACGGCGGGCGCCAGCCCTCCAGGATCTTCGACCCCACGGTGGTCGGCACGCCCCGGGTGGCGAGCACGTCCTTCACCGCGACCGGCACACCGGCCAGCGGGCCAAGCACCTCGCCGGCGGCGCGGCGCTCGTCCACCGCGCGGGCCGCGGCGAGCGCGCCCTCGGTGTCCACGTGCAGGAAGGCGTGCACCCGGTCGTCGACCTCGGTGATCCGGTCCAGGTGCGCCTGGGTCACCTCGACGGCGGAGGTCTCGCCGCCAGCGACCAGGGCCGCGATCTCCGTCGCGGTCATTCTGGTGAGATCGCTCATGACGCCACATCCTCGCTCAGGATCCGCGGTACGCGGAACCGCTGGTCCTCGGCGTCGGGCGCGCCCGACAGCGCCTCCTGCGGGGTCAGGCACGGCGTGACCACGTCCTCGCGGAAGATGTTGGTCAGCGGCACCGAGTGCGAGGTCGGCGGAATGTCCGCGGCAGCGACCTCGCCGACCTGGGCGACCGCCTGGAGGATCACGTCGAGCTGGCCGGCGAAGGTGTCCAGCTCCTCCTCCGTGACGGCGAGCCGCGACAGGCGCGCCAGGTGCGCGACCTCCTCGCGGGAGATGGCGGCCATCCGTGCCCCCTTCTGATGTCCTGCTGGTCGGGCGGTGTGCCGGCCGCGCGATGGGTGGTGCGTGACGCGCGGTGACCGGAGCGAGTCTATTGTTCCGCTCCGGTGCCGCGTCCCCGACTCCCCCTCCGCCGGCCCTCGTGCCGTGTCGGCGGGCGGGTCAGCGGGTGGAACGCCGACCGCCGTCCGGCTCCGGGTGCCCGCCGCTCGGGCGAACCGGCCGGTACCGGGCAAGCCAGGTGACCAACTCCTCGGCGGGCATGGGCCGGGCATAGAACCAGCCCTGAGCAGCGTCGCAGCCCGCGGCGTGCAGCAACCGCCAGGTCCGCTCGTCCTCCACGCCCTCGGCCACCACCCGCAGCCCCAGAGCGCCGGCCAGCTCGATCATCGACCGGACGATCGCCGCGTCGTCGGCGTCCTCGGCCATGCCGAGCACGAACGACCGATCCACCTTCACCTCGGACAGGGGCAACCGGCGCAGGTGCTGCATGGAGGAATACCCGGTGCCGAAATCGTCCAGCGAGATGGCCACCCCGATCCGGTGCAACTGGGAGATGGTGGCCAGCACCCGGCGCGGGTCGGCCATCAACGCGCCTTCGGTGATCTCCACCTGCAGCCGCTCGGCCGGCACCCCGTAACGGGCCAGCCGGTCGGCGATCTGGTCGGCGATCTCGCCGGTGTGCAGGTCGCGCACGCTCACGTTCAACGCCGCGCGCAGACTGATGCCGGCCGCCGACCATTTGGCGATCTGCTCCACCACGTCGTCGACGACCCGCCGGGTCAGCAGCCGCATCACCGCGCTCTGCTCGGCGACCCGGATGAGCTCCTCCGGGTCGACCATGCCCCGTCGCGGGTGCCGCCAGCGCAGTAGGGCCTCGACGCCGACCACCTCGCCGGTCGCGATGGCAATCTGCGGTTGGTAGTACATGGTGATCTCACCGGGGTCGTCAGCCAACTCGCCGGCCCCGTGCGCCCACCCGGTCGATTCGAACGGTTGCGCCGGCGTGCCGGACCCGATGTCCCGCCGCGGCGCGGGACCGCCGTTACCCATCGCGGCCACCCCGCTCGTGTTCGGCGACCGCCCGCCGTTGCCGGCGCCGCGTCGCTCCCGGGGCAGGCCCGGGCGGGTGCCGGTGACCGTGGCACGGGTGTTGCGGCCCCGGATCGGGTCGGCTCCGGTGGCGATCCGGTTGATCAGCTCATCGGCGTGCACCAGCTCCGCGTCGCCGCGCCGACGACGTCCCCACCACCGGCCGCCCGTCGCCGGTGGCGAGGCGATCGCCGGCGCCGGGTCCGTGTGCGGCGAAGCCTCGGCCGGGGTGGGCAGCGCCGCCCCGTCACCGCCACGCACCTCCGCCGTCGCGGCGAGGGGTACGTCGACGCCCAACGGCCCGTCGGCTCGACCCGCCGGCTCAGCGTCGAACGGCCCGTTGGCCGACGGGCTGGCCTCGAGCACGCGGCGCAGGTCGGCGAGGAGGCCGAGCCGCTCCGCGGAGTTGTGGTCGGATTCGGGGGCGTAGACGGCCACCGTGTCGTTGCGGTGCTTGGCGTCGTACATTGCCACGTCGGCATGGCGCATCAGGGTGGCGAAGTCCTCGCCGTGCTCCGGAAAGAGGGCAATCCCGATCGACCCGCCCACGTCCAACGGCAGCCCGTCCAGCGGCACCGGCTCGGCCAGCGCCTGGACCACCCGGTCGGCCAGTTCACGCGCCTGACCGACGCCGGTCAGCCCGGTCATCACGATGGCGAACTCGTCGCCGCCGAGCCGGGCGATCATCTGCGGTCGGGGCTGCACGTCGGTGAGCCGAGCGCTGACCTCGACCAGCAGCCGGTCGCCCACGGCGTGCCCGAGGGCGTCGTTGACGTTCTTGAAACGGTCCAGGTCGATCAGCAGCAGCGCCAACTGCCCGTCAGGTTCGCCGCGGGCCGTCCGCTCGGCATGCAGGTGCACCTGCTCCGCCACCTCGGCCAGCAGAGCCTTGCGGTTGGGCAGCCCGGTCAGCGGGTCGGCGGCGGCGAGGTGCTGCTGCTCGACGGTCAACCGGGCCATCCGATAGACGGCGAAGAGCGGCACCAGCACCAGCGGGATCAGCGCCGCGCTGACCCGCGCGGCGGCGACCAGCACGGGGGCGAGCAGCAGCAGCGAGCCGGTGGAGAGCAACTCGAAGCCGAGGCCCTGACGGAGGGTGGGCCACCACCGGTCACCGAAGCGCAGTCGCACCGCCCAACTGACCAGCCCGTAGTTGACGACGAACCAGGCCAGCGTGGCGCCGCCGACGGCGGCCACGTCGGTCCAGTGCAACCGGCCACCGGAGAAGATGGTGCCCGGCCCGAGCTGGATGACCCCGTACGCGGCGGCGAGGGCACAGGCGTACTGGCCGACGTTGAACGCCGTCCGCCACGCCGCGTGCCGCATCCGCCAGCCCGAGACGACCACCCCGACCGCCTGCACCACCACCGCCGGGCCGAGCCCCCAGCCGAGCAGGATCGCGAAGGTGAAGCAAGTGGACGGGAACACCGCGGAGGTCTGCCGACGCCCTGGCGGGACGAACGGGCGGGCGTCGCAGACCACGGCGAGGGCGGCCATCGTCCAGAACGCCACCGGCAGTCGGGACACCTCACCGGGAAGCGTCGCGATTGGACCGGCGGCGGTCAGCGCGGCGACCACCAGGATGCCGACGACGAAGGCGGCGAACGGTGCCACCCGTCCCGGGGGGAGCGAGTTGCGCGGGTCGGCGACCTCCACCACACCTCCCGACCGACCGTCGGCGTGCCGATGCGCACGCCGTGACCCAATGAAACGCCCTCAGCCCCCGATTTCCCGGTATGACAGTCACGAATCGGTCGTAGTCGTAATTAAGTTGGTATACGCGGCCAGTCGCCGCGTCGAGCCTCCAGCGAGGTCAGCCGCCCAGCTGGGCGACCTCCCGCGCGGCGTCCGGACCCGCGTCCAGCAGCACCCGGAACCCGGCCTCGTCGAGCACCGGCACCTTGAGACTGGCCGCCTTGTCGGCCTTGGACCCGGGGTTGTCCCCCACGACCACGAAGCTCGTCTTCTTGGAGACCGACCCGCTGACCTTGCCACCCCGGGTCTGCACAGCCTCGGCGGCCTGGTCCCGTGAGAAACCGGCGAGCGTGCCGGTCACTACCACGGTCAACCCCTGCAACGGGCGCGGCCCTTCGTCGACTGAGTCCTCGGCCATCCGTACGCCCGCCTCGGCCCACTTGCGGACGACCTCGCGGTGCCAGTCCACCGCGAACCACTCCCGAAGGCTGGCCGCGATGGTCGGCCCGACCCCGTCGACCGAGGACAGCTCCTCCTCCGTTGCCGCGTCGATGGCGTCCACTGAGCGGAAGTGCAGGGCCAGCGCCCGGGCCGCGGTCGGACCGACGTGCCGGATGGAGAGCGCCACCAGTACCCGCCACAGCTCGCGCTCCCGGGCGACCGCGAGATTGTCCAGCAACTTGGTCGCGTTGCTGCCGAGGGTGCCGTCCTTGTTGACGAAGAACGGCGACCGGGACAGCTGCTCGGCGTCGAGCTGGAAGAGGTCACCCTCGTCCGTGATGATCTGCGCGTCCAGCAGTGCCCCCGCACCCTTGTAGCCGAGCACCTCGATGTCGAACGCGCCCCGGCCGGCGAGGTGGAACACCCGCTCCCGCAGCTGCGCCGGGCAGCTGTGTGTGTTGGGGCAGCGGATGTCGACGTCGCTCTCCTTGGCCGGGGCGAGCGGGGTGCCACAGGACGGGCAGGTGGTGGGCATCACGAACGGACGCGCGTCGGCGGGGCGCAGGTCGACCACCGGGCCGAGCACCTCGGGGATCACGTCACCCGCCTTGCGCAGCACCACCGTGTCGCCGATCAGCACGCCCTTGCGTTCCACCTCGCGGGCGTTGTGCAGGGTGGCCTGGGCGACCGTGGAGCCCGCAACGTGCACCGGCTCCAGCACCGCGAACGGGGTGACCCGGCCGGTGCGCCCGACACCGACCTCGATGTCGAGCAGCTTGGTGGTGACCTCCTCCGGCGGGTACTTGAAGGCGATCGCCCAGCGCGGGGCGCGGCTGGTCGACCCGAGCCGGCCCTGGATCGACACCGGGTCGATCTTGACCACCACGCCGTCGATCTCGTGCTCGACATCGTGCCGGTGCTCGGCGTAGTAGGCGATGTATTCCGCCACGCCGGCCAGATCCGGTACGACCCGCCACCGGTCGCTGGTCGGCAACCCCCAGGACCGCAGCGCCGCGTACGACTCGGACTGCGCGGTGGGCTGGAACCCGCGGCGAGCGCCGATGCCGTGCACGACCAGGCGCAGCGGCCGGGAGGCAGTCACCCGCGGATCCTTCTGCCGAAGGCTGCCCGCAGCGGCGTTGCGCGGGTTGGCGAACGGTGCCCTGCCCTGCTCCACCAGGCCGGCGTTGAGGTCGGCGAACCCGGCGATCGGGAAGTAGATCTCGCCCCGGACCTCCAGCAACTCCGGGATGTCCGGGAATTCGGCGGACGGCGCGAGCTGGCTGGGCACGTCGCGGATGCTGCGCACGTTGGCGGTGACGTCCTCGCCCGTGCGGCCGTCGCCCCGGGTGGCCGCCCGAACCAGCCGGCCACGCTCGTAGGTCAGGTTGATCGCCAGCCCGTCGACCTTCAACTCGCACAGGTAGGGCACCGGGCCGCCCGCGTCCCGCTCGACCCGCTCGGCCCAGGCCGCCAACTCCTCGTCGGCGAAGGCGTTGTCGAGTGAGAGCATCCGCTCGGCATGGGTGACCGGGGTGAAGTCGGTGGAGAACGTGCCGCCCACCCGCTGCGTCGGGGAATCGGGCGTACGCAACGCCGGGAACTCCGCCTCCAACTCCTCCAACTCGCGCAACTGCCGGTCGAACTCGGCGTCGGCGATGGTCGGCGCGTCCAGCACGTAGTAGCGGTATTGGTGCTCGGTCAGCTCCTGGCTGAGCACGGCGTGCCGCTCCCGGGCCTGCGGCGTCGGCTCAGCCCCGGCCACCGCCTCCTGCTCCGGGCTGACCTGCTGACCGATCTGCTCCTCGGACACACCGCCACCTTCGGACACGCCTGCGACCTCCCTGATCACGCTACTCGGGCACGGTATCGGGCCGGGGTGACAATCCGTCGCCCGCCCGTGCCCGGAGCGACGTCCCTTACCGCGTTCCACTGATCACTTGATGATCTGCGGGACAACAGCGTTGCGTTAGGGCGCGGGTCGGCGTGGCAACCCGAGATGACCTCGTCTCAGCGCCCGGCCAGGCGCCGATCGTGGCGCGCGGTGCAGCCCTCGATGCCCGACGAGGGGGAAGCACCACCCCCGCCTCACCACCTTTGCTCTGCTTCAACGGAGGCAACACTTCTGCCGCGTAAGTGTTGCCTCCGTTGAAGCAGAGCAAAGGGAAACCCAAGCACCCTGCCACCCCTGCCACCCTTGCCACCCCGCCACCCCGCCACCCTGCCACCCCGCCACCCCGCCACCCCGCCAGCGGTGATCACCCTGCCCTCACCCCGCGCTGGCGTCCTTCCGAGGGTGCGGCGGCTGCGGGTGTGGTTGGCGGGCGGCGTGGGTGGTGGCGTGCGAGGATCGCCGGACCATGTGGCTCTCGTGCCGCACTTACGCGGAGGTGACAATGCCCGAGACGCTGCTCTGGGCGGGGGCGATCCTGCTGGCGGTGGCTGCCGGCTGGGCGTGGAACAGCTGGCGGCAGCGGGAGGCCACCCGGCGTCCGGGCACTCGGCCGGATCGGGGTGCCACGGCCCGCACCGGTGGTCGTCGTCCCGCGCCGCCTCGGCCACGTGGCGCCGACCGGCCGGCCGCCAAGCCCCGCTCAGGCGACACCGACCGGAAGGCGGGCACGCCGGCGCCGGGCGAGATCTGGTGGGCTGACGTTCCGTACGCCGAGGGCAGCGGGTCGAAGGTCCGGCCGTGTCTGGTTCTGCGCGCGGATTCCCAGGGCGCGGATGTCCTGAAGATCACCAGCCAGGACAAGAGTGACCGGGACGACCACGTACGGATCCCCACCCGGGACTGGGATCCCGACGCCGAGCACGACAGCTACCTCAGCCTGACCGAGCCGATCCGCATCAGCTCGGCCGCCTTCGCCGACCACGCCGGCCGCTGCGACGCCGACCTGTGGCGGAAGGTCCGCAGCCTGCGCCATTTGCCCACCAGCTGACCCACCCTCGTGGGACGACCCCATCAGTCCCAGGCGGCACCGAGGGTAGCGAGCTGGTCGGCGTACTCGATGCGGTTGGCCCATCCGGGCGGCCAGGCGGTCATCCCGACGGCCGCGCCGACGAACGCGCCGGCCAGGGCTGCGATCGAGTCGGAGTCGCCGGCGGTGGTCGCGCCCCGGGCCAGTGCCGCGACCGGGTCGTCGGCATGCCGCACGGCGCAGAGCAGCGCGGTGGCCAGGGCCTCCTCGGCCACCCAACCCTCCCCGGTGGCCCGACACGGGTCACCACCGTCGTCCGGCTGCCCCAGGGCGTTCGTCAGTCGGCCCAGCACCACCAGGCACTCGTCCCAGCCCCGGGCGATGAACTCCTCCGGCGTGCCGACCCCGGGGCGCTGCCAAAGATCGCCCAGCCACTGCTCCCGGTAGACCAGGCGCTGGGACCGCGCCCGCTCGGTGAGGATCGCGGGAAGCTCAGGCAACGTGGCACCCGCGCGCAGCGCGAAGACCGCGTACGCGGTCAGCTCGCTGGCGGCCAACCCGGTCGGGTGCCCATGGGTCAACCCGGCCTGCAACTGGGCCAACCCCGCCATCGTGTCCAGGTCAACGTTGAGCAAGCCGACCGGGGTGACCCGCATGTTGGCCCCGCACCCCTTCGACCCGGCCACGGTCGCCTCCTGCCAGCGCAGCCCACGGCTCAACTCCGCGCAGGCACGCAGGCACGTCATCCCCGGGGCGCGGTTGTTGTCTGGGCTGACCGCCCAGGCCAGGAAACGCTCCCGCAACAGCGGCTCCACCACCTCCGGCGTGAGCGTCGGCGCCTCGTGCAGCGCCCAACCCACCGCCAGTGCCATCTGCGTGTCGTCGGTGACCAGCGCCGGCTCGCCGGAAAGCTCACGCGGACCGGTCGGGCCGTACCGGCGCTGGATCTCGGCGACGGTGAGGAACTCGGTCGGCTTGCCCAGCGCGTCACCGTAGGCGAGGCCGAAGAGCGAGCCGGAGGCGCGCAGCGCCGAGGTTGGTTTCACGGCGGCCATGATGCCCGGCCGCCGCAACCCACGCCAGGCTCAGTCCCAGCAGAGGCAGAACGGGTGGCCGGCCGGATCCGCGTAGACCCGGAAACCCTCGCCCTCACCGGGCAGCCGCTGCGCACCAAGCGCCAGGGCCGCCTTCTCGGCGGCCTCGATGTCGTCCACCGTCACATCCAGGTGGAACTGCTGGGGGCGTTCCGGATCTGGCCAGGCTGGCGGCCGCAGGTTGAGCGCCTGTTGGAAGGCGAGGCGCGGTTGGTGCCCGGGCGGGCCGCCCAGCACCACCCAGTCGTCGTCGGACTCACCCTCGGCCAGGGGCACGCCGAGCAGTTCGGCGTAGAACGCCGCCAACGCCTGCGGATCCGGGCAATCGATCACCACTGAACGTAGCTGTCCAATCATGACCGTCATTCTGCCCACCGGGTACGACAGGAAACCTCAGTCTTCGGCGAACCGCCGGCCGGCGTCCCGACACGCGGCGAGTACCGCCCGGGCGTACTGCCCGTCGGCACCGGCGAGGCCGCAGGCCGGGGTGATCACCACCTGCTCGGCGAGCTGCCGACGAGGAAAGCCGAGGCGGTCCCAGATCTGGCGTACCCGATCGGCGATCTGCGCGGAGGTCGGCGCGCCACCGGCCGACGGCGGTCGGGTCGGTGCGGCGCCGGCCAGCAGCCCGAGACCAGCGTCGATCGCCTCACCCAGCGGGTCCAGCTTGGTGACCAGGTCCAGGTCGAGGGCGACCCCGACAGCGCCGGTCGAGCGAATCAGCTCCAGCGGCACGTCCGGGGCGCAGCAGTGCACCACCGTCGGCACCCCGACCGCCTCGACGACCGTGCGCAGCAGCGCGGCCGCGTCCACCGACTCGACCGCCCGGTACGCGCCCAACCCGCTCTCGGTCGGCACCCGCCCCGCCAGCACGGTCGGCAGTGACGGCTCATCCAACTGGAGCAGCACCGACGCCCGGGGCAGCCGCCGGGCCACCGCCGCGACGTGCGCGCGCAGCCCTTCGGCGAGGGAACCGGTCAGATCGCGCACCGCACCGGGATCACGCAACAGGCGGCCACCGATCGGCAACTCCAGGGAAGCGGCCAGCGTGAGCGGGCCAGCGGCCTGCACCTTGATCGGCCCGGCGTACTCCTCGGCCTGCTCGGCGAGTTGGTCCAGGTCGCGTTCCATGAGGTCACGGGCCCGGCGCAGGTCGCGGCCCGGGCGCGGGGCGACCCGCCACCGCCCGGCGTACACCTCGACGGGCAGCTCGACCAGCAGCCCGGCACCGCGGCCGATCAGGTCGGCGCCGGGACCCCGGGCCGGCAACTCGGGCAGGTGGGGCAGGTCGGGAAGCTCACCAAGGACCACCCGCTGGGCCTCGGCGATGTCGGTGCCGGGCAGCGAACCAATTCCGGTTGCCGCGCCGGCCGGCCAGGGCCACGCCTGATCTGTCACGGCCGAAGGCTATCCCGACGTACGCGCAGGCAGTGCGCCGACCGCGCGGTCAGCCGGTGATGGTCGCCGAACCGAGGACCACGTCGCCGGCCGGGTCCGGCCGGTACGCCACGACGGCCTGACCGGCGGCAACGCCGCGTACCGGCCGACGCAGCTCGGCGTGCAGCATGTCACCGTCGAGGGCGACCGTCGCCGGCACCACAGCACCGTGTGCGCGCAGCTGCACCTCGCACTCGACAGGTGCGTCCGGACGGGCACCACTGGTCCAGACCGGACGAACGGCGCGCACCTCGGACACCTCCAGCGCCTCGGCGGGGCCAACGGTCACCGTGTTGGTCTTCGGGGTGATGGAGAGCACGTAGCGCGGCCGTCCGTCCGCGGCAGGCCGGTCCAGGTGCAGCCCACGACGCTGCCCCACGGTGTACGCGTACGCGCCGCTGTGACTGCCGACCACCGCGCCGGTGCTCGCGTCCACCACGTCGCCGGGCGCCTCGCCGAGCCGGCCGGCCAGGAAGCCGCGGGTGTCACCGTCGGCGATGAAGCAGATGTCGTGCGAGTCCGGCTTGTCGGCCACAGCCAGGCCACGCTCGGCGGCCTCCGCGCGAACCTGCACCTTGGTCGAGTCGCCCAGCGGGAACATCGAACGGTCCAACTGCTCGCGGGTGAGCACGGCCAACACGTACGACTGGTCCTTGGCCACGTCGACACTGCGCCGCAGCAGCCCGTCCGGGCCCAACCGGGCGTGGTGCCCGGTCACCACCGCGTCGAAGCCCAGGGCAACCGCCCGGTCCAGCACCGCCGTGAACTTGATCTTCTCGTTGCAGCGCAGGCAGGGATTCGGCGTACGGCCGGCGGCGTACTCGGCGACGAAGTCGTCCACCACGTCCTCGTGGAAACGGTCAGCCATGTCCCACACATAGAACGGGATGCCGATCACGTCGGCGGCCCGTCGTGCGTCCCGGGAGTCCTCCAGGGTGCAGCAACCACGCGCCCCGGTCCGGTAGGTCTGTGGATTGCGAGCCAGCGCCAGGTGCACACCGGTCACGTCGTGCCCGGCCGCTACTGCCCGCGCCGCCGCCACGGCCGAGTCAACCCCGCCCGACATCGCCGCCAGAACCCTCACCAGCTCACTCCCATCCCCGCGCGCTCGTCCCCCACGCAACCCTATCCACCCAGCCCACCCCACCCCCAAACCCGCCACCCACCCCCGCCACCCCCGCCACCGGCGCTCCCCCCGCCACCCCGCTGACCGCCTCGCCCGCCGCCCGCCGCCCGCCGCCCGTCGCCCGTGGAGTTGTGGTGCCCGAGAGAGACGGAAGGCACCTTTTGTAACCCACCACAACTCCATGATCGACACAGCAGCGGGTCGGGCCGTGAACATCAAGCCCCTCCGCGCCCCCGGCCGCGCGATCTTGCGTTTTCTGTCCCGGCAAAGGCCGCAAAAGCCACGAACAGCAAACCGAAAGTGCAAGATCGCGCGGAGAGGGGGGCGCGGACGCGCGGGAAGGAGGGGTCGGGCGGGCTGTTAGCGGGGGGTGCGGAGGGCGGCTGCTCGGCGGGCTCGGTCCACTGCTGCGGGGAGGGCCGCTATCAATGCGTCGATGTCGGCCTGGGTGCTTGTGTGGCCGAGGGAGAAGCGCAGCGAGGATCGGGCGCGGTCGTCGTCGGCGCCCATTGCCAGCAGCACGTGCGACGGTTGGGCGACCCCCGCGGAGCAGGCCGACCCCGTCGAGCAGGCGATGCCTTGGGCGTCGAGCAGGAGCAGCAGGGCGTCGCCCTCGCAGCCGGGGAAGGAGAAGTGCGCGTTGCCGGGCAGTCGGTCGACCGGGTCACCGTTGTAGATCACTTCGGGCACCGCCTGCCGTACCCGCTCGATCAGGTCGTCGCGGAGCGCGGCCACCCGGGTCGCGTACTCCTGTTGGCCCTTCACTGCCGTTTCGACGGCGACCGCGAAGGCGACGATGCCGGCGGTGTCGAGGGTGCCGGAACGGACGTCGCGTTCCTGGCCGCCGCCGTGCAGCAGGGGTGTGGCCGCCACGTCCCGGGCGAGCAGCAACGCGCCCACCCCGGTCGGGCCGCCCAGTTTGTGCCCGGTGACGGTCAGCGCGGCGACCCCGCTGGCACCGAAGTCGACGGGCACCTGGCCGACGGCCTGGATGGCGTCGGTGTGGAACGGCACGCCGTGTTCGGCCGCGACGGCGGCCAGTTCGGCGACCGGCTGGAGGGTGCCCACCTCGTTGTTCGCCCACATCGCGGTGACCATGGCCACCTGGTCGGCGTGTGCGGACAGTTCGGCGCGCAGGTCCTCCGGGTTGAGCCGGCCGGCGGCGTCGACTGGCAGCCAGCCGACTTCGCCGCCCTCGTGCTCGACGAGCCAGTCGACCGCGTCCAGCACCGCGTGGTGCTCGACGGCGCTGGAGATCACCCGACGGCGGCCGGGGACAGTTGCCCGTCTGGCCCAGAAGATGCCCTTGACGGCAAGGTTGTCGCTCTCCGTGCCACCACCGGTGAAGATCACTTCCGATGGTCGGGCACCGAGCACCGCGGCTACTCGTTCGCGGGACTCTTCGACGCGGCGGCGGGCACGCCGACCCGACGCGTGCAGGGAGGACGCGTTGCCGACCTCGCGGGCGGTAGCGACGTACGCCTCCAGTGCCTCGTCGAGCATTGGAGTCGTCGCCGCGTGATCCAGGTAAGCCATCACCACTCAGCCTACGGCTGACACTGGGGGGACCGAATGCCGGAGGGGACTCCGCGCAACGGCCGGGGTGGGTTTCCCCACCCCGGCATGACGTCGGTGGCCCCCGGTCAGGCGGGCACCGCGGTGACGACGACGTTGTCGCGGTACTTGCGGGCCTTGGCGTCGAACGCGCGCCGTTGGCGGCGTACGGATCGACGCCGCCGGACGCCCAGGGGATGCGCGGGTCCTGCAAAATCACCAATTACATCTGCATGTGGCGAATCTCCCGCGCGTCCCGGGGTACTACGAGGTCTGGCTCATCAATCCGACGACGGTGAAGATGCTCTCGGTCGGCACTCTGGGTGGCGGCCCGGATGCGCTACTGCCTCTGCCCCCGAACGTCGATCTCAAGAGCTACTCGGTGGTCGACGTTTCCGCCGAGCAGTACGACAACAAGCCAGTTCATTCCGGCGACAGCCTCCTGAGGGGCACCCTGACGGGCTGATCGGCGGGCCGGTTCAGCTCCCCGGCCCGCCGATCAGCTCCCACGAAGAAGAGTGGCCGCCCATCGGTTTGGGCGGCCACTCTTTTCGTTCGTTCGTGCGGTGCCGGGGCGCCGGCAGGGTCACTTGCGCTTGCGGATCTCCTCAGCGGCCTGCGGGACGATCTTGAAGAGGTCGCCCACCACGCCGAAGTCGGCCAGCTCGAAGATCGGTGCCTCGCCGTCCTTGTTGACCGCGACGATGGTCTTCGAGGTCTGCATGCCGGCCCGGTGCTGGATGGCACCGGAGATGCCGAGCGCGACGTAGAGCTGCGGGGAGACCGTCTTGCCGGTCTGGCCCACCTGGAACTGGTGCGGGTAGAAGCCGGAGTCGACGGCTGCGCGGGACGCGCCGACGGCGCCGCCGAGCAGGTCGGCCAGCTCCTCGACCAGCTTGAAGTTGTCGGCGTTGCCGACACCGCGACCGCCGGAGACAACCACGCCGGCCTCGGTCAGCTCGGGGCGGGAGCCCTTCTGCTCGGCGACCCGCTCGACGACCTTGGCCAGCTTGTCGGTGTCGGTGACCGACACGGTGAGCTGCTCGATCGACGGGGTGGCCGCCGCCGGGGCGGGGGTGACCGAGTTGGGCCGGACGGTGACCAGCGGCAGGCCCTTGGTGACCTTGGACTTGACGATGGTGGAGCCGGCGAACGCGATCTGGGTCGCGGTGCCGTCGGCGTCGAGGCCGACCACGTCGGTCAGGATGCCGTTGTCCAGCTTGACGGCGAGCCGGGCGGCGATCTCCTTGCCCTCCTGAGCCGAGGCCAGCAGCACAGCGGCCGGCTGCACCCGCTTGACCAGCTCAGCCAACACGGTGGCCTTGGGGGCCACCAGGTAGCCGTCGATCTCGTCACCCTCGGCGGCGTAGATCTTCTCCGCGCCGTACTCGCCCAGCTTGCCGCTCAGTGCCTCTGCGGCACCAGCGCCGCCGAGCACCACCGCGCTCGGGGTGCCCAGCTCGCGGGCGAGGGTGAGCATTTCCAGGGTGACCTTCTTGACGCCGAATTCCTTGGTGGCTTCGACGACGACGAGAACCTCAGACATGTCCAGACCCGCTCTCACACGAACTTTTCGGTGGCGAGGAACTCGACCAGCTTGACGCCGCCCTCGCCCTCATCGGTGATCTTGGCACCGCTGGAGCGCGGCGGGCGCTTGGTGTGTTCGACGACGGTGCTGGTGGCACCGTCGAAGCCCACCTCGGCGGGCGCGACGCCGAGGTCGGCCAGCGAGAGCGTCTGCACCGGCTTCTTCTTGGCGGCCATGATGCCCTTGAAGGAGGGGTAGCGCGGCTCGTTGATGGTGTCCCACACGGAGACCACGGCCGGGGTGGAGGCGGTGATGACCTCGTAGCCCTCCTCGGTCTGCCGCTCGACGGTCAGCGTGGCACCGTCGACGGTGAGCTTGCGGGCACCGGTGAGCGCCGCGACGCCCAGCCGCTCGGCGAGCATGTGCGGCAGGACCTGAACGCGGCCGTCGGTGGACTCGGCACCGCAGATCACCAGGTCAGCGCCGAGCTGACCGAGGGCGGCGGCGAGCACCTTCGAGGTGGCGACGGCGCAGGAACCGTGCAGGGCGTCGTCCAGCACGTGGACGGCCTTGTCCGGGCCCATGGAGAGCGCCTTGCGGATCGACTCGGTCGCCCGGTCCGGACCCATGGTCAGGATGGTGACCTCGCCGCCGTGCGCCTCCTTGATCTTCAGCGCCTCCTCGATGGCGTACTCGTCCATCTCGTTGATCACGTTGTTCGCCGAACCGCGGTCGACGGTGTTGTCGTCATTGCGCAGGTTGCGGTCCGCGCCCGAATCAGGCACCTGCTTGACGAGTACGACGATATTCATCGCGCTTCGACGACCCTCCTGTGTGGTGATGCGATTCGCTCGCCCGGTATGGGGCGCAGCGTCGCGCGTCGGTCGACGCCAGGTCAACCGCGGGCTGTTGTGCGGTTTCCCACGGCGCAATGTTACCTGCCGGTAGCTTGTCCTCCCGGGGCCCTCGGAGTGACACAGCTCACCGACGGGCGGCCGGTCAGGCCGGCTCGGCCAACGCGCCCCGGATCAGGTCGATGGCCGCCGCCTCGGCAGGCGCAACCCCGTCGTGCGCACGGGCCACCCGATCCGCTGCGGTCAACACCACCGAGCGGTACGCCTCGACGTCCTGCGGTGCCTTCTCGCGCAGGATGCGCACCGACTGCCGCAGCGCGGGCAGCACCACCGACTCGATCTCCAGCTGCGAGTCCCGGGGAAGCCGGGGCAGCGGGCCGCTGGTCAGCGCCTCCTTGACCGTGCCGCTGGCGTCGGCGAGCGCGGCGGACGCGGCGATGCTCTCCCGGATCACACCCAACACCCCGGGGTCGGCGTTGGAGACCAGGAAGACTGCACCGAAGGCTCCGGTCTTGAGGGTCAGCCGCTCCTCGTCCGTCAACCGCTGCTCCATGATCACGGAGTGTAGACGTACGGGGTGGTGGTGGTGACCGCGACGAGGCCGAGCCGCTGCAGGATCGGTCGGCTGTCCTCGGAACAGTCGACCTGCAACAGCGTCCGGCCGCGCTGCTCGGCCAGCCGCGCCCGGTAGGCGACCAGCGCCCGGTAGACGCCCCGGCGACGCCACTGCGGCAGGGTCGAGCCGCCCCAGAGGGTGGCGAAGCCGGTGTTCGCCGGGAAGCGGACCCAGCCGGCGCTCACCACCGTTTCGTCCGCCTCGGCCACCACCACGGTGATCGAGTGCGGGTCGGCGTCGATCTCCTTGGCCAACCCCCGGACGAGATGCGAGCGATCCTCCTGCCAGACCTCCTCCTCCATGGCGGCGATCCGCTCCAGGTCGGCCCGGGAGGTCACCTCACGTAGACGTACCCCCTCGGGGATGACCGGCAGCGCGGCGGCCAGCGGCGCGACCGGCCCGACCACGACGGTCTCCCGGTCCTCCGGTACGAAGCCGGCGGCGCGCAGGCGGTCCGCCAGGTCCGCCGGGTCGTCGTGCCCGTTGAGTTTCCACTCGACCGACTGGCCGCGCTCGCGGAACAACTCCACCTGCCGGGCGATCAACTCGTCGAGCGCGTCGCCGGTGAGTCCGCCCAGGTCGCGGTAGGTGAGGAAGCCTCCGGCGTCGAGCCCGATGATCCGGACCAACGGCCCGTCCCGCTCGACCGTCACCCCGGCCGGGACCGGGTCGGGGATCTCCGGGCGGAGTTGGTTGTCGTAGGCGGCACGCAGCGTCAGCACGTCGAGATCAGTCACCGAGTCAGGCTAAGCGGGAGGGGAAGCGGATATTCTCCCAGCGTGTGGGCGGCGATCAGGCGATGGTTCGACCCGGCGGAGATGCGCTCGGTCGGTGAACCGCCGGACTACCGGTTCTCGCTCGCCAACGAACGCACCTTCCTGGCCTGGCTACGCACCGGGCTGGCGCTGGTCGGCGGTGGGTTGGCTGCCGCGCAGTTCCTGCCGCCCCTGCCGATGAGCCACCTACGGGAGGTGATCGCGGTCGCGCTGCTGCTGCTCGGCGGCGCCGTCGCGATCCGCGCGGTGGACCACTGGGCGCGTACCGAACGAGCCATCCGGCTGGGTCAGGAGCTGCCCGCGTCCCGGTTTCCCGCCATCCTCGCTCTCGCCGTCGGCGCCGGGGCGGTGCTGCTGGTGGTCGCGGTCCTGGTCCGGGCGATCGGTGGGCGGTGAGCACCGCACGCGACCCGGGGCTGCAACCGGAGCGGACCCGGCTGGCCTGGCGGCGCACCCTGCTCACGCTGACCGTGGTGGCCGCGCTCGCCGTCCGGCTGGCGTCGACAGGCGGCCCGGCCGGGGCGCTGATCGCCGGCGTCATCGTGCTGGTGTGGGGTGCCCTGCTGGTGCTCTGTTGGCCTCGTGGCACCGGCACCGGGCCGGCCCGCACCGGCGGCCGGACACTGCCCCTGGTCGCGTTGGGCACCGTAGGGCTCGCGCTACTGGGAGTGCTGGCGGTGATTCGCGGACTGTGGTGACGGGACTCGATGCGCCATGATGGGTGCATGGCCCGGCTGTACGTCCTCCTCTTCCTGGTGCAGATTGTCCTCGCCGTCTGCGCCCTGATCAGTTGCCTCTCCGCCGAGGAGGGCCAGATCCGCGCCCTGCCCCGGATCGCCTGGGTGCTGATCATCCTGTTCTTTCCGCTGGTCGGCTCGATCGCCTGGTTCGTCGCCGGCCGGGAGCCCGCCCCCGGCGCCCGCAAGGGCTGGCCGGGCGGCACCGGCACTGCCCAGCGGCAGCACCCCCGGCCGGTCGCCCCCGACGACGACCCGGAGTTCCTCCGCTCGATGCAGGACCGCGCCAAGCAGGAGGACCAGGAGCTGTTCCAACGCTGGGAGGACGACCTGCGCCGCCGCGAGGACGACCTGCGCCGCGACGGTGAGCCGCCGCGCGAGGGTGACCGGCCGGAGGTGTGAGCACCGGCGTACGCGGGCGGCCGGGGAACGCGTCTGGATCAGGTGGCGGAGTTGTTGCGGGTCACACTCGACGCCTGAGCGCGCGCACCGCCAACGGCGCGAAGATCACCGCGATGCCGAAGCCCCAGAGCAGCGTTTGGAGCACCGGACCAGCCACCGGGCCACTGACCAGGAGCCCGCGCAGCGCGTCGGCCACCACGGTCACCGGGTTGACCTCCACCCAGCTCTGCAACCAGCCCGGCATCCGGTCGGTGGGTACGAAGATGTTGCTGGTGAAGGTCAGCGGGAAGATCACCATGAAGCCGAAGATCTGCACCTTGTCCGGCTCGCTCACCAGCACGCCGACCAGCACCGAGATCCAGGACGCGGCGAGCGTGAACGCCAGCAGCAGCGCGAACGCCCCGACCACTCCGAGTAGCCCGTTGCCGACCCGGAAACCCAGAATCGACCCGACGCCCAGCAGCAGCGCGATCGACCAGGCCTGCTTGACGGTGTCGGCGAGGATCCGGCCAGCCAGTGGCGCCCATCGGGCGATGGGCAGCGCCCGGAGACGGTCGAACACGCCCTTGGTGAGGTCGTTGTTCAGCCCGAAGCCGGTCGTCATGGTGGCGAAGAGCGCGTTCTGCACCATGATGCCGGGCAGCATGAAGGTGAGGTATTCGCCCGATGATCCGGCGATGGCGGTGCCGAAGACATAGGTGAACAGCAGCACGAACATCACCGGCTGGATGCTCAGGTCGAGCAACTCCATCGGGTTGTGCTTGATCTGCACCAGGCTGCGCCAGGCAAGCGTGAAGGTGTGCCGCAGCCCGGCAGCCGGGCTGAGCCGGCGGGCCGGTTCCAGCGAAGCGGGGAGGGTGGCGGCGGTCATGCCAGCGTCCTTTCCAGATCGGTGTCGGCCGGGGAGTCCTCGGCCCGGTGGCCGGTGAGCGAGAGGAAGACCTCGTCCAGGCTGGCGCCGCGCAGCGCCAGCTCGGCGACCGGGATCTCTGCGGCGTCGAGACGGCGGACCACCGCGGGCAGTACGCCCGCCTCGTTCACGGCGACGATGACGGCACTCTGGGCCACCTCGGGGGTCAGACCGGTCACCTCGCCGACGATTGCAGTCACGGTGACCAGGTCGGTGATGTCGGCTGGCCGCACGGTGAGGGTCTGTCCGCCGGTCTTGGCCTTCAGCTCCTCCGGCGTGCCCTGGGCGATCACGCGGCCATGGTCGACCACGGCGATCTGCCCGGCAAGCTGGTCGGCCTCCTCCAGATATTGCGTGGTGAGCAGCACCGTCACACCATCGGCGACCAGGGTGCGGACGATGTCCCAGAGGTCGTTGCGGCTGCGCGGGTCCAAGCCCGTGGTCGGCTCGTCGAGAAAGAGCACCTGCGGGCGACCGACCAGGCTGGCGGCGAGGTCAAGCCGGCGGCGCATACCGCCGGAGAAGGTCTTGGCGGCCCGGTCGGCGGCATCGCTGAGCTGGAAGTCGGCGAGCAGTTGGCGGGCGCGCTGTTTGGCGTCTGCCCTGCTCAACCCGAGCAGCCGGCCGATCAGCAGCAGGTTCTCCGCGCCGGTCAGGGTCTCGTCGACCGAGGCGTACTGGCCGGTCAGGCCAATGAGCTGGCGCACCCGGTGCGAGTCGCGCACCACGTCGAAGCCGCCCACCGTGGCGTGTCCCTCGTCGGCGAGCAGCAGGGTGGCGAGCACCCGCACCGCGGTGGTCTTGCCGGCGCCGTTCGGCCCAAGCAGACCGAAGACGGTTCCGGTCGGAACCGCCAGATCAACTCCGGCGAGGGCGGTGGTGGCGCCGAAACGCCGCACCAGGCCCTCGGCGCGGATCGCGTAGTCCATCGCATCTCCTGCCTTCTTCAGTGGTGACACCACCATGGGCGACAGGGCTGACATCCCGCCGATCCCGGGCTGACGGTACGGCGGTCGGCGCTGATATTCCGCTGATTTACCTGCAGAAACACGCAACCGCCGCCGCCCACTGGGGGCGACGGCGGCGGCGGGTGCGACTCAGGCCAGGTTCGACGAGCGGGGGTACGCGTCGGTCGGGTCGGTGAGCACGTTGACCAGGTACGGCACTCCGGCGTCGAACGCCCGCTGCAGGGCCGGGCCCAGATCGGCCGCCTTGGCGACCGTCTCCCCTGCCCCGCCGAGCGCGCTGACCACCGTGTCGTAGCGCAGCTCCGGCTGCAGGTCGGCGGCCACGTCGTAGCCGTACATGGCCTGCATCGGGTGCTTCTCCAGCCCCCAGATGCCGTTGTTGCCGACGACGATCACCACCGGCAGCTTCTGACGGACCAGCGACTCGACGTCCATCAGCGAGAAGCCGGCGGCACCGTCGCCCATCAGCACGCAGATCTGCCGGTCCGGGTGACTGACCCGGGCACCCATGGCGTAACCCATGCCGGTGCCCAGGCAGCCGTACGGGCCTGGGTCCAGCCAGGTGCCGGGCTGTGCCGGCTCCAGGTAACGCCCGGCGTACGACACGAAGTCGCCACCGTCACCGATGGTGATCGCGTCGCGGGCCAGCACCCGACGCAGTTCGCCGTAGATCCGGGCCGGGCGGATCGGATCGGTCTCGGCGGCCATCTCGGCGGCGTCCCGGGCCTTCGCCGCGTCCTCGGCGACCCGCAGGTCGGCGATCCAGTCGGTGTGGTCGGCCCGGTCACCGGAGTGGTCGGCCAGCGCGGAGAGGATCAGACGCAGGTCGCCGGCGGGGGCGGCGGCCGGCTGCACGTGCGTCGCCCGCTGGGTGGGCGCGTCGACGATGTGCACCACCTTGGCGTCGCCGAAGTCACCGAAGCTGAGCCGGAAGTCCAGCGGGGTGCCGACCACCACGACCACGTCGGCGCCGGAGAGCGCGGCCCGGCGGGCCTTGGCGAACGCGAGCGGGTGCTCCGGTGGGAGCGACCCGCGGCCCATGCCGTTGGCGAAGACCGGCACCTGCAACGCCTCGGCCGCCTCGCGCAGTGCGGCGACCGCGTCGCCTGCGTACACGTCGGAGCCGGCGATGATGACCGGCCGTTGTGCCGCGGCGATGAGCATCGCGGCGCGGCCGACCTCCTCCGGGTCCGGCACGACCGGGTCGACGCCCGTCACGGCGGGCAGCTCGACCTCGGCGACCGAGAAGACCGTCTCGAGCGGGAAGTCGAGGAAGGCCGGGCCGCGGTGCGGGGTGAGCGCGGCGGTGAGCGCGGCACCCACCGCGCGCGGAATGTCGTCGGTGCTGAACACCGTCTCGGCGTGCTTGGTGATCGGGGAGACCAGCGGCAGGTGGTCCATCTCCTGGAGGCTGCCGGAGCCCCAGCGGAACGCGGGCGCGCGACCCCCGAGCACCAGGACCGGGGAGGCGTTGAAGAACGCGCTGGTCATGCCGGAGATGCCGTTGGTGACACCCGGGCCAGCGGTGAGCACGGCGAGGCCGGGGCGGCGCTGCAGCTTGGCCACGGCCTCGGCGGCGAAGACCGCGGACTGCTCGTGCCTGACGTCGTAGATCGGGAAGTCGGTCTTGTACGCGGCGTCGTAGAGCGGAAAGACGTGCCCGCCGGAGAGCGTGAACATTTCCCGTACGCCGTGCGCGCGTAGTGCCGCGAGCGCCAACTCGCCGCCGTGACCCTCGATCCGCTCCGTCATGTCGCTCCCAATCGTCCGTGGCCGGGATCACAGGTTACCGGCCAGTCACTTGACCGTCCGACCGTGGTCCCGGCCGATGGAAGCCGCCGAGGTCAGGGGTAATTGGGGCGTAGGACCCGGCGGGTCAGCGGCCGGTGAAGTCCGGCTTGCGCTTCTCGACGAACGCCGTCATGCCCTCACGCCGGTCGTCCGTGGCGAACAGCGCCGCGAAGAGCTGACTCTCCCAGGCCAGGCCCGAGTTCAGGTCCATGTCCAGGCCGCCGTCGACCGCCAGCTTCGCCGCGCGCAGCGCCTGCACCGGCCCGGTCAGGTACGGAGTGATCAGCGCGACGGCCGTGTCGTACACCTCGGCGGCCGGGGCGACGCGGTCGGCCAGGCCGATCCGCAGCGCCTCCTGCGCGTCGACCATCCGCCCGGACATGATCAGGTCTTTGGCACGGGCCGGGCCGACCAGGCGGGCCAGGCGCTGGGTGCCGCCCGCGCCGGGGATGATGCCCAGCTTGATCTCCGGCTGGCCGAGCTTGGCGTCCTCGGCGACCACGCGCCAGTCGCAGGCCAACGCCAACTCGCAGCCGCCGCCGAGGGCGTACCCGGTGATCGCGGCGACCACCGGCTTGGGGATTCGGGCGATCGCGCCGAGCGCGCTGGACAGGTTCGCGGCACGATCGGCCATATCCACGTAGGACATCTCGGCCATCTGCTTGATGTCGGCGCCGGCGGCGAAGACCTTCTCCCCGCCGTACACGATGACGGCGCGGACCTCGGGGTCGGCGGTGGCCGCAGCGGCGGCGGCGCGCAACTCCTCCTGCACCTGGGTGTTGAGCGCGTTCATCGGCGGCCGCTCCAGCCGGATCGTGCCGATGCCGTCCTTGGTCTCCAGCCGAACGAACTCGCCCACGCTGCCCTCACTTCCTCGTCGAAGTCGCGTGCCAACCTTACGACCCGACTCGTTTGGGTAAGTAGTGTGGTGTCAGCCCCTCGGGCGGGAGTCCAGCCATGATCACTTATTTCGACGACAAGTCGGTGCAGGTCACCTCCACCACCTTCCGAGTCGACGGCCGCAGCTACGCGCTGACCGACATCACCATGATCTGGCACCGCCGTGGCACCCGTTCCTGGCGCGTGCTCGTGGGCCGGGGCGCGATCGGTGCCGCACTCGCCGGGCCGCTGATCGCGGCGGTCCTCGGCATCGGCGTGGCCGTCTGGCTGCACCGCTCGCCCACCGTGACGATCGCGATCGTCGGCGCGTCGGTGCTGGTCGGGTTGGCCGTCGGGCCGGTCGCCGACTTCCTCTTCGAACACCTGGACCGCTCGTACGCCCGGGGCAGCCGCCAACTGGAGATCTGGGCCCGTTGGCGCGGCCAGCCGGTGCGGTTGCTGCGCACCGGCGACGCGCTGCGCTTCGGTCAGATCTACCGGGCGGTGCAACGCGCGGTCGAGCACAGCCAACCGGCCCGACCCGGCACCCGGCGGTGACCGTCGGTCACCTCCGTCAGGGCGGATGTGGGGCAGCCAAAGCGGATGGCGAGCGTCCTTCGCTGCGCCCGCAGCCCCTGCCGGTGGTTAGGCTTAGTGATGACCCTCTATTACCGGGACGACGCGGTGCAGGTGACCTCCGAGTCGATCCGGGCGGGCGGTCGCGTGATCGCCCTGTCCGACGTGACGTTCGTCTGGCACGCGCGGGGGCAGAAAACCCTCGCCGTCCGCGGCCGGGTGCTGGGTCGCGGCGTCCTGGTGCTGCTGCTCTCGCTGCCGCCGCTGGTCGCCGTGGTCTGCGTGCTGTCACTGGCGTGGTCAGCTCAGGACCGGGGCAACTGGCAACTGGCGCTGATCATTCTGGCCGCCTGCGCGGTGGGGGCGTTGGTGCTGGTGCCGTTCCTGGAGATCCCCCTCGGCTGGCTGGACCGCTCCTACGAGCGTGGCAGCCACGTGCACGAGCTGTGGGTGCAGCACCACGGCCGGGAGGACCTGCTGGTGCGCACCCCCGACGCGCTACGGTTCGGGCAGATCTACCGGGCCGTGCAGCGCGCCGTCGAACAGCACGGTGACAATCGATGAGCATCACCGCCGCGTCGCCGTCGAGCGGTTGTGGTGCGGCCGACGCACACTTGATCCCATGGCGATTCCCCTCCCCACCCCGGCCGCCGTGGTCGGCCTGACCCGCTTCGCTCTCGACCAAGCGCTCGGCACGGCCGCCTCGATGGCCGCCGTGCCCGCCCGCGCGTTCGCGGTGCTGGACGGGGTTGAGGCGCTGCTGGCCCGGATCAACGGCGTGGTCGACCGGATCGAGACGACCCTGGACCGGACCGACCAGGTGCTCACCGACGCCGAGACGGCCGTCCGCGAGGTGGCGGTCATCAGCGCCGCCGCGACCACCGCCATCGACACGGCCACCGAGGTGGCCACCGCCGCCGCCGTGGTGGTCGCCGAGGCCGACCGGGTCTCCCGGGTGGCGGGCACGGTGGTCGCCGAGGCCGACGGGGTGGCCGGCCGGGCCGCCGCCACCGTGGGCACCGCCGCGGAGGCCGCCGCCACGGCGGCCGAGCTGCTCGCGGCGTACGAGCCGGCGCTGCGCCGTGCCGCGCCGATGGCCGGGAAGTTCGTCGAGGAGTTGAGCCACGAGGAGATCAGCGCGGCGATCCACCTGATCGACGAGCTGCCCAAGCTCAAGGAGCACCTGACGGCCGACATCCTGCCGATCCTGGCCACACTGGACCGCGTCGGGCCCGACCTGCACGACCTGCTCGACGTGACCCGCGACCTCAAACTCGCCGTGGCCGGCATCCCCGGGCTGGGCATGCTGCGCCGGCGCGGCGAGAAGCTCAGCGACGAGCCCGCCGGCTGAACCCTCGCCCGCCTGCGCGGTGGCTCAGCAGTCGCAGGTGATCGTCGTGGCGGGCGCGGTGAGGTCGTTGACCGGTCGCCGGGTCAGCCCGGCCTCCGTCACCACCGGCAGCCCCTCCCGCGCCCAAGCCTGCACACCCCGTACGGCCTGGCCGAGCTGGCGGCGGCGCGGACGGTGATCGTGCCCGGCGTATCGGACGTGACCGCTGACCCGTCGCCCGAGCTGATCAACGCGCTCCGCCAGGCGCACCGGCGCGGTGCCCGGATCATGTCGATCTGCTCGGGCGCGTTCGCGCTGGCCGGAGCGGGCCTGCTGGACGGTCGGCGGGCCACGACCCACTGGCGGTACGCGGAGCTGCTGGCGCGGCGCTACCCGCGGGTCGAGGTGGACCCGGACGTGCTCTACCTCGACGACGGTGACCTGCTCACCAGTGCCGGCAGCGCCGCCGGGCTGGACCTCTGCGTGCACGTGATCCGGCGCGACCATGGCGCGGCAATCGCCAACGCGGTCGCCCGGCGCTTGGTGATCCCGCCGCACCGCGACGGCGGGCAGGCGCAGTTCGTCGAGGCGCCGGTGCCCGCCGACCCGGACGACGACCGGATCGCGGGCAGCATCGACTGGGCGCTCGCCCATCTCGCCGAGTCGCTGAGCGTGGCCCAACTCGCCGGGCGGGCGCACATGTCATCCCGCACCTACCTGCGGCACTTCGCCCGGGCCACCGGGACCAGCCCGATCCGTTGGCTCATCGACCAGCGGATCCGCGCCAGCCTGACCCTGCTGGAGGAGACCGACGCACCGGTCGAGCAGGTCGCCCGCACGGTGGGCTTCGACACGCCGGTGACCTATCGGCACCACTTCGGCCGGGTCATGCTGACCTCACCGTCGGCGTATCGCCGGGCCTTCCGCACGGGGGCCAGTCAGCGGACGTAGCGCGGACGCGCTCAGGCCGGCCTGGACGAGAAATTCCCAACCCTGGCTGGGGCGGTGAGCGCAGCCGGCGGCCGGCGGTGACTGTCGGTCACCTCAGTGGGGGCAGATGCGGCAGTGAGTGGTATGCCTGTGAGTCATATTTATGACTCACAGGCATACCACTCAACAGCACATCGGCAGGGCGGGCAGCCAAAGCGGAGGGCCAGCGCCCTTCGCCGCGACGCAGCCCCGTCTTGAGTTGGGACTTACCCGTCAAGCGCGGGTGTCGTCAGGCCGGCGCGTACAGCTCGTCGATCTCGGCGCGTCGGGGTAGCGCCACCGAGGCGCCGAGCTTGCGTACGCAGGCAGCGCCGGCCGCCGACGCCCAGCGCACCGCGTCGACCAGGTCACGCCCCTCGCCCCAGCCAACGGCCAGCGCCGCGGTGAACGCGTCGCCTGCGGCGGTGGAGTCGACCACGTCGACCCGTACTGCTGGAACGTGCACTTCGGTGCCGTCCCGGTCGACGTACCAGGCACCCTCGCCGCCGAGAGTGAGCACGGCCCGGGGGGTCAGTTCGAGCAGCGCACGGGGCTCCTCCCGGCCTCGGCCGGCGAGCGCCTGCGCCTCGCCCTCGTTGACGACCAGCACGTCCACGGCGGCGAGCAGCTCGGGCGGGAGGTCCCGGGCCGGGGCGGCGTTCAGGATGACCCGGGTGCCGGCCGCGCGGGCAGCCACCGCGGCGGCTGTCACGGTCTGCACGGGGATCTCCAGCTGGGCGACCAGGACGTCCGCCGCGCGCACCGTGGCCAGCTCCTCCTCGGTGAGGCTGACCAGCGCGTCGTTGGCACCGGGAGTCACCATGATGGCGTTCTCACCCTGGGCGTTGACCATCACCAGTGCGACCCCGGAGGTGCCGTAGACCACGCGCAGTTGGCTGGTGTCCACCCCGGCTGCGGTGATGCGGGCCTTCAGGGTGACGCCGAAGGCGTCCGAGCCGATCGCGCCGAGGAAGGCGCAGGAGGCGCCGGCCCGAACCGCGGCGACGGCCTGATTGGCACCCTTACCGCCGGGCAGCATCACGAAGTCGGTGCCGAGCATGGTCTCGCCCACCCGCGGCAGCGCAGGTGCCATCGCGACCAGGTCCATGTTGGCGCTTCCCACCACGGCAACCCGGGTCTGCGGCACTGTCGTCTCCGCCCTGTCCGGCGCTCAGACGGCCCGGGCGGTGTAGCGATCGCCCGAACGCTCGACCAGCAGCGGCAGGCCGAAGGTCTTGGAAAGGTTGTCGCCGGTCAGCGTCTCGGCGAGCAGACCCTGGGCGACGACTCCGCCCTCCCGCAGCAGCAGCGCGTGGGTGAACCCCGGCGGAATCTCCTCCACGTGGTGCGTGACCAGCACCATCGCCGGGGCATCCGGGTCGTACGCCAGCTCGGCCAGTCGGGCGACCAGGTCTTCCCGACCGCCCAGGTCGAGCCCGGCGGCGGGCTCGTCGAGCAGCAGCAGCTCCGGGTCGGTCATCAGGGCACGGGCGATCTGCACCCGCTTACGCTCCCCCTCGGAGAGGGTGCCGTAGCGGCGTTCGGCGAGACCAGCGACGCCGAGCTGGCTCAACAGCGCCCGCGCCCGCGCCTCGTCACCGCGCTCGTAGTCCTCCCGCCAGCGGCCGACCACCGACCAGGCGGCGGTCACCACCACGTCGCTGACCTGCTCGTCGGCGGGCAGCCGCTCGGCGAGTGCGGCGGTGGTGAGCCCGATGCGCGTACGCAGCTCGTTGACGTCGGTGCGGCCGATCCGCTCGCCGAGCACGTGCGCGACACCGGTGGTGGGGTGCAGTCGGCCTGCGGCGAGGTTGAGCAGTGTGGTCTTGCCGGCACCGTTGGAGCCGAGGACGACCCATCGCTCGTCCAGCTCGACCCGCCAGGTCAGGTTCTCAAGGAGGGCAGTGCCAGACCGGCGTACGCCGACGCCGTCCAGGCTGACCACCAGATCCGGGTCCACGGGGGCGGCGGCAGGCTCAGCGCCGGCAACGCCGGGGATCAGATCACCAGTCACCTCACCATCCAACCACGCAGCGACGAGGCGCCCCCCATGGGCGGCGCCCCCGCCATAGGGTGAAGCGCCGTGTCGTTGATCACCACACCCGGAGGACAGCCCATGCCCCGTCGAGGTACGGAGCTGCGCGGATGAGCGCGGTCATCGAGATCGAGGGTCTGCGCAAGACCTTCCACAGCATCCGAAACGGCAGGCGGGTGGCGGTGGATGGGTTCGACTTGTTGGTCGAGGCGGGCCAGGTCCACGGCTTTCTGGGCCCCAACGGCTCCGGCAAGACCACCACGCTGCGCGCCCTGCTCGGGCTGGTGCGGGCCGACAGCGGGCGGATGACTGTGCTCGGCGAACCGTCGCCGGAGCTGCTGCCCCGGGTGGCTGGCAAGGTCGGCGCCATCGTCGAGAGCCCCCAGTTCTTCGGCAACTTCACCGGGTACCGCACGCTGCGGTTGTTGGCCCGTGCCGGTGGGGTGCCGGTCTCGCGGGTGGACGAGGCACTGGATCTGGTGGGCCTGCGTGACCGGGGCGATGAGCGGGTCAAGGGCTACTCGCTGGGCATGAAGCAGCGCCTCGCGGTGGCGTCCGCGCTGTTGAAGGACCCACGGTTGCTGATCCTGGACGAGCCGGCGAACGGGCTGGACCCGGCGGGCATCCGGGAGATGCGGGACCTGATGCGGTCGCTGGCGGCGAGCGGGGTGACTGTGCTGGTGTCCAGTCACATCCTGGGCGAGATCCAGCTGATCTGCGACCACGTCACGATCATTTCGCAGGGGCGCCGGGTGGCAGCCGGCCGGGTGGACGAGGTGCTGGCGGGCTACGACCGGCACGAGTTCCTGGTGCGGGTGGCCGAGCCGGACCGCGCTGTCGAGTTGCTGCAGGCGGCGGAGCTGACGGCGGTCGTCGACGGCGAGGCGCTTGTGGTGAGTGGGGTGAGCGACCCGACGGTGGTGAGCCGGGTGCTCGGCGAGCAGGGGCTGTGGGTGGGCGAGTTGACACCGCTTCGGCCGGATCTGGAGAGCGTCTTCCTGGAGCTGACGGGTGCGTACGAGCATCCGTCGGTGCCTCGGCAGGTCGACGGCACGGCGCTGCCGTACGCCGATCAGGACGAAGCTGTGATCAACCTCGATCGGGGAGCGGACGCGTGAACCTGGTTCGTGCCGAGTTGGAGCGGCTGTCCGCGCGTCGCTTCGTGCAGCTCATGGTGGTCCTGCTGATCGTGGCGTTCGCCGTCACTGCGGCGACCACGCTGGCCGGCTCCCACAAGCCGAGCGCTGACGAGATGGCGCACGCCCAGGCGCAGGCGTCCGAGACTCTGAAGAGCATGGAGATCACCTTCCAGGAGTGCCTGGCCCGGCAGAACGGCACGCTCCCGGCGGGCGACATGGAGAGCTACCGCTCCACCGACTGCTCGGCGCTCGACCCGATCCGGGCCGACCGGCTGCCGATCCTGGCCGACTATCTCCCCGGGGTGTTCAGCTTCGCCCAGCAGGCCCGTCCGTTGCTGTACTTCCTGATCGCATTCCTGGTGCTGTTCGGTTTCCTGGTCGGCGCCTCGTACATCGGCGCGGATCTGAACTCAGGTGGCGTGGTGAACCTGCTGCTGTGGCGTCCGCGTCGGTTGACGGTGCTCGGCGCCAAGTTGGGCACCCTGCTTGGCTCTGTGCTGGTGTTGTCGGTGCTGGCCTCGCTGGCCTATCTCGCGACCTTCTGGGTGATCGGGCAGACCGCCGGATTGCCCAGCCGGTTGAACAGTGAGTTCTGGCGTTCGCTCGGTGCGGTGCACGGCCGCGGCCTGGTGCTGGTGCTGCTGGCCTCCGCGCTGGGCTTCGCGATCGCCACGCTGGGTCGGCACACGTCGGCGGCGTTGGGGGCGGCGGCGGCGTACGCGGTGGTGTGGGAGTTGGGCGGCCGTCTGGTCCTGGAGATCGTCGACGCCCGGCGTCCGGACCAGTTGATGCTCTCCAGCCACATCGGGCGTGGCTGACCGGCGAGACGCAGTTCTGGGATCCGCAGATCTGCTCCGGCAACCGGACCGGCGAATACTGCGAGGGCTTCTACAGCCTGACCTGGGGGCCGGCGCTGCTGGTGCTGCTCGTGCTCACCGGCGGGCTGACCGCTGGGGCGTTCGCCGTGTTCCGTCGCCGCGACCTGATCTGAGTCGCGGTCCACCGGGCCGCCCGCCTCGCTTCGGGCGGCCCGGGGACCTGCGCGGGGCACGGCAAGAGCTTGCAACCCGCCGATCAGCGGTGAAATATTCCTTCACATGACCGCCGCAGCGGGCTCAGCCGACGGTGGAGCCGAACACCTCGTCGCGTACGGCGTCCAGGGCGGTCCGCAACGCGCCTTGCAGGATCGACTCCTCGGTCAGCCCGGTCGGCACGACGCGAGGTTGGACCAGCGTGATCGCGGCGACCTCGTGCTGCACCCGGTCGGCGAGCGCAGCGCCGCCGGCCTGGCCCACCTCGCCGGCGAGCACGACCAGTGGCGGGTCGAGCACCACGCAGGTGCTGGCCACGCCGAGCGCGAGCCGGCGGGCCAACTCGTCGAGCATCGGGCCGCCGTCGGCGCCGGCCGCAACAGCCGCGCGGACCGCCTCGGCGGCCTCGGTGTCCGGGTAGCCGTGTTCGCGGGCCACCGCGCGCACCGAGTCCGCGCCGATCAGCTGCTGGAAGGCCGGCTTGGCGCGCCGGGAGACGTCGCGCGGAATGGGCGCACCGGGCACCGGCAGGTAGCCGATCTCACCGGCGGCACCGCTGCTGCCGTGGTGCAACCGCCCACCCAGCATGATCGCCAGGCCGACGCCGGCACCTACCCAGACCAGCACGAAATCCGCCAACCCCTGCGCGGCACCGGACTGCGCCTCGGCCACCGCGGCGAGGTTGACGTCGTTCTCGAAGACCACCGGGGTGTGCAGGTCTTCCCGCAACGCGGCGAGCAGGCCACTGTGCCAGCGCGGCAGGTTGAAGGCGAACGTGATGTCGCCGGTGCCCGGGTCGACCAGGCCCGGGGTGCCGAGCACGATCCGCCGTACGCTGCTCAGCTGCGCCTGGGCGCTGCTCGCGGCCTGCACCACGGCGTTGTGCACCACGCCCACCGGGTCGTCGGTGTCCCGAGTCGACTGCTCCACCCGACCGATGACCGCACCGGTGATGTCGGCACACGCGGCCACGACCCGGTCCGGCCCGACGTCCACGCCGACCACATGCGCGCTGCCTGGGCTGACCGCGTAGAGCTGGGCGTTCGGCCCTCGCCCGCCGGCCTGCTCGCCGACCCGGGTGACGAGGCCGCGCTCCTCCAACCGCTCGACCAGCTGCGAGGCGGTGACCTTCGACAGCCCGGTCAGCTCGCCGAGCCGGGCCCGGGTGAGCGGGCCGCGCTCGAGGAGCAACTCCAGTGCCGCACGGTCGTTGAGCGCCCGCAACAGGCGGGGGGTGCCGGGCAGCCGGGTCGCACTCATGACACGTCCTCTAGTTTTAGTAAACTTTGCTAACTGTAAACTTACCTGCGAACGGGTAGCCGTAGCGTATCGGCCACCCGGAGGCGGGGCGCTCGGCCGATTCGGCAGGGCGGACACCACCACCGGTACGACGTTTCCGTACCCGCTGGGCACCGAAGGGGGAAGATCACGTGGGGCTGGATCCAGGACTGCGCCGGCTGGCGCTGGGCACGCTGCTCGCCGCGTACCCGGGACCGGTCCCACCGGACTGGGCGGTCGACCTGCTGGCCGACGGGCTGGCCGGGCACACCCTGTTCGGGACCAACGTGCATGACCGAGCGCAGGTGGCGGCAAGCACCGCCGCACTGCGCGCCGGCCGGCCGGATGTGCTGATCGCCATCGACGAGGAGGGTGGCGACGTGACCCGGCTGGCGCACGCCACCGGCAGCCCGTACCCCGGAAATGCCGCCCTCGGCGCGATCGGCGACGTAGCGCTCACCCGACGGGTCTACCAGTCGATCGGCGCCGAGCTGGCCGCGCTCGGCATCACCGTCAACCTCGCCCCGACGGTGGACGTCAACACCGCCGACGACAACCCGGTGATCGGCACCCGGTCCTTCGGCGCGGATCCGCTGCGGGTGGCTGCCCACTCGGCCGCTGCCGTGACCGGGTTGCAGGCCGCCGGTGTGGCCGCCTGCGCCAAACACTTCCCCGGGCACGGTGCCACCGTCGCCGACTCCCACCACGAGCTACCCACGGTGGACGCTTCACTGAGCCTGCTGCGCCAGCGGGACCTGCCGCCGTTCGCGGCTGTCGTCGCAGCCGGGGCACGCGCCGTGATGACCGCGCACATCCGGGTGCCGGCACTGACCGGCACCGACCCGGCCACCTTCAGCCGGGCCGTCCTGGTCGACCTGCTCCGCACCGACTACGGCTTCACCGGCGCCGTCATTACCGACGCGCTGGAGATGAAGGGTGCCGCGGTGGCTGCCGGCGGAGTCGGGCCGGCAGCGGTCCGTGCCCTGGCCGCTGGCGCCGACCTGCTCTGCATCGGTGCGAAGGTCGACGCCCAACTGGTCGAGCGGGTGGCCGCCGAGATCGTCGACGCCCTCACCGACGGCCGGTTGGCGACCGCGCGGGTCGAAGAGGCAGCCGGCCGCGCCGCCGAGCTCGCCGCCTGGACCCGGGCCGCCGTCCGGTCGTCGGCCACCGGTGACACCGAGCTGGGGTACGCGGCAGCGCGCCGAGCGGTCCGGGTGGACGGGGTGCTCACCGACCTGGACCGACCACTGGTGGTGCAGCTGCACACCGAGTCGACGATCGCCGAGGGTCGGGTGCCGTGGGGTCTCGGTCCGCACCTCGACGGGGTGCCGGAGATCCGGGTGATCGCCGCCGAGACCGACGTGGCGAAGCTGCGCGAGTTGGCCGGCGACCGTCCCATCGTGCTGGTCGGACGACACCTGCACCGGCTGCCCGGCGGCCCGGAGCTGATTGCCGGCCTGGCCGCCGAGCATCCGGTGACCGTGGTGGAGATGGGCTGGCCGGCACAGTGGCGCCCGGCGGGCGTACGCGCCTTCGTCACCACGTACGGCGCGAGCCACGCCAACGGCCGGGCGGCGGCCGAGGCACTCGGTCTGGCCAGCTGAGCCGCATCGGTCGGCGAGAACACAAGGTCCACAGTCGCTGGTCGCCCACCCGCCCATCGCACCGATCGGCCGGCTCCCCATGCAATACAACCCACAAGGCTCGCAGCTGATCGGCTCGCAGCAAGGCGGACCGCAGCCGAGCGGACCGCAGCCGAGCGCCCGGGCGACGGCGCCTGGTTCGCCTGCCTCTGGGTCGACGCCGAGCTATGCCCGCAGTTGCCCGAGTTGCTCTGGCTGGCGTACATGGGCGTGATCCTCTACTGGGTGCACGACCGTTCTCCGGGGCAGACAGGTTTTCGACCTGATCCGCACGCTACGTCACTAACCCGGCCAGTCGCATCGACGGACCCAGCCGCAGGTCAAGTCCACTTTTCGACACTCCGAATCGACAGCTCACATCTTGCCCCACGCCATTTCGATACGTAGCGTGATCGACACGTACCGACCCGCCCAACGCGCGGGCCGGCACGCCCGCAACCGGGGCCTGGGGAGAGGTTGCGGACCGTGGATCCGGCCCCGGATTCACGGTCCGCGCCCATCGCCACTCAGCGTGGATAGACCCCGTACGCCCGCCAGCCCCGGTCGGGAAACCCGGCGGCGTCGGCGACCCGGGCCGAGGCGTGATTGTCCCGCTCGTGCAGGTAGGTGGGCACCGCGCCCTCGTCGAGCACCCGCCGCGCGGCCTGTGCCACCAGGCGGCGGGCGAGGCCGCGACCCCGAGCGGCCGGTTCGGTCCCCACCGCCAACTCATGCCCGTACGCGTCGTGCCGCTTGATCCCCGCACCGGCCAGGTAGGTGCCGTCCGCGGCGCGGACCACCAGAACCGGTCTGTCGAAGAGCCGCAGCCAGGGCGGCAGCCCGGGGGACGTCGGCTCGGTCCACTCCCCCACGTCAGCCAGCGGCGCGGGTGCCCGGCTCCACCGGAAGAGGCCGTCGTGCACGCACCAGTCGGGCAGCCCGACTGCCTCCGGCAGCGCGGCCAGCAGCCGCTCCGGTGCATGCCGGGCCAGCGAGCGGATCGCCGCCACCCGCTCCGGCGCCACGGAGAGCACTGCGCTCGGCCCGGTCTGCACGGCGAGCGCCGGGCGCAGCCTGCCGTCCCAGGCCGGTTCTGAGCGTCTCTGGGAGGCGACCACGTGCAGCCCCGGCCCCGCCGGCCACTGGCCGAGCCAGGTGGCCAGGTGCAGGTGGAGCCGCCGGTCGAGCATGCTCACCTCCCCGTCACCCGCGCCCGTCGTGGATCACCGTACGCCGGGTCGCCGGGCCGGGCGGACGATCCCTCAGGGCCGGGCGAGGTTGGAGAACCAGGCATACCCATCGACCTTCATAGGTATTTCCATACCTGTACACGTTTCTTTGGGACGGTAAAGCATGCCGATTCAGCCGAACCACCACTACCAGCAGGATCCCGAGCGACTCTGGCAGGCGGCGAAGGCGGTCCGAGACGGCCCGCCTCAGCCGCGCTACCGAAACCCCCGAGCCGTCGGCGGCGCCGACGCCCTGTCCTGGGCCGGGCTGAACAGGCTGTCCGTCGGCAGCTCCAGCAGGCACCGCCTGAACACCCACTGACGCACCAGCTTGCCAGTGGATTTGGTGTCTTGGCAGAACCGAATATGGTGTATGGTCGCGCCATGACTCGCATCACCGTGGACGTGAACGACGAGTGGCTGGATGCCGCGAGGGAGGTGCTCGGCACCGACACCAAGGTGGCCACCATCAATGCCGCACTGCACGCGTTCGCCGTACGCCGGCAGGCCCGCGAGATAGTTGCCGCGTTCGACCAGGTGGAGATGGACTTCTCTTGTTCCGCTGACGCCTGGCGTTACGGCGGCGGTCGCGACTTGGACTCGCTCGCCGAGCAGGCCCGCGATGCAGAGGCAGCCTGATGGCCGGTCAGATCTACCTTGCGGATACCTCGGTCTACGTCCTACAGGGCCGCCACCCGTCGGTCCGGCGGCGTTTCGAGACGCTGCTGACCGAGGGACGGCTGGCTGCTTGCCAGATGACCAGCCTGGAATATCTCAACAACGCGCCCCATCCGAAGGGCTACGAGATCCTTTGGCAGGCGCTGCGCGGGCAAAGATGGATGGACGTGACGACAACGGCTATGGACCGCGCCTTGGCGGTCCATCGCATACTCGCGGCTGACAGCCAGCACCGTAACTTCCGGCTGCCTGATCTGATCATCGCAGCGACCGCTGAAGAGCACGGCGCAACCGTGCTGCACTACGACACGGACTATGACCGGATCACGGCTGTCACCGGCCAACCCACCGAGTGGGTGGCACCGAAGGGCAGCCTGTAAAGCTCACGCGCGGGACGACACACCGGGGAGGTCCAGCGGCGGCTTTCGCACACCTGTCGGGTAATTTCTTGTGGTCCGGCATCCCGGCCTACGACAGGAGAAGCTCCGCGCATGGGCAAGAAGACGATCCACGTCTCCGACTTCACCGGCACGGTTCTGCAGCAGGACGACGAGGTGGTCCGCGTCGTCGTGTTGGAGCACCCGGACCTGGTCGCCGGGCCCGTGCAGTTGGATGCCACCCCGGGCGAGGTGGAGAACATCGATGACGCCGCCCTCGACGTGGCGGTGGTGGAGATCCACGACCGGCACGGCGGCGGTGAGCCCCGCCGGGTGGTGTTGACCGCCAGCGAGTTCGACGCGATGGCCACCGACGTGCCGATGGCGCAGCTGCTGAAGACGGCCGAGCGGGTCCGCCCGCCCAAGGCCCGCAAGGGCACCGAGAAGATCGACTACGGCACGCTGGAGCACGCCGGCAAGCCGCACCGGGGCCGGGTCACCGAGGAGGAGGCCCGACTGGTGCGCGAGCAGCTCGACGACGTCAACAAGCGGCTCGCCGACGCGGGCGTGCGCCAGATCGATCCTGCCGATCCGGAGCACGCCCTGCGGTACGGCTTTCCCGACGCCTCCTGACCAACCGCGTCAGCAGGCCTTCTTGGCCCGGTCGCGGAAGGCGGTCTCGGTGATCGCCTTCCGCTCGCCGGCCGTCCCACCAACCAGAACCTTCTCCGGCCCGAGCCCGGTCACCTCCGGCAACGTGAAGTGAACGGGGACGGCGTTGTGCTGATCGCCGTAGGCGGCAACCGAGTATTCGGTGTCGGGATCAAAGGCGACGAGCGTCTGCTCGTCAGGCTTCCAACCCGCCGGCAGCTCCAACAGGATCAGATCCGTCACCTTCGCGCCGCCGTCACGGTCGATGGTCCAGCTCGCGGCCGGCGTGACGTCAATGGTGTAGACGCTTATCCGTTCCGGAGCGAAGACGGCACATTCCGCCAGGACCAGAGCCGGTTGCCCGTCAACCACACGCAGCCCGACCACCGGTTTGTCTTCTGGGGTGCAGGCGGTCAGCCCCGCCAGGGCGGCGAGTGTTACCAGGACACTGACCGCCCGGACCCGTGATCGAGTCAGCATTCTTCGCTCAACACCAGTTCTCGATCCAGCACGTGGACGGTTCACATCTCAGCCGCTCCCCTGCCTAATCATTGCCATGCGCCGATCGCCACCGCAGTCACCCGAGGCTAGGGGAGGGCTGCCCGGCGTGACGACCCGTAGGGGCATGTGCGATTTTCCGGACGTGCGACTCGGGTTACGGCCGTCGACGCCCGTCGCGCGCCGTCCCGCCCAGGGCAATGCCACTCGCGGGACGGCGCAGGACGGGTTCCTGCTGGCGCTACCCGGCGTCGCTGTCCGTCGCAACGGCGGCGTTCACTGCCGCGGCGAGCGCCGCGGACAAATCGGCCTCGACCGCCGCCTTGTCCAGGCCGAGGTTGGTGAGCACGCCGGCGCCGTCCTCCTGCTCGATAAGGGCGAGCAGGATGTGCTCGGTGCCGATGTAGTTGTGCCCGAGGCGCAGCGCCTCCCGGAAGGTCAACTCCAACGCCTTCTTGCCGCGCGCGTCGTACGGGATGAGATCCGGGACCTGCTCGGCCCGCGGTGGGAGGGCGGCGCCGACCGTCTCCCGCACCGCCTCGGGAGTGGCACCCCGACCCGCCATCACCCTGGCGGCAAGCCCTTCCGGCTCGGCCAGCAGGCCGAGCACCAGGTGCTCGGGGCCGATCTCGACGTTTCCGCTGGCACGGGCCTCCTCCTGCGAGGCCACCACCACGTTGCGGGCCCGTGGGGTGAACCGGCCGAAGCCGGCGTTCGGGTCGAGCGCCGCGGCGTCGGTCGACTTCGGCACGAAGCGCTTCTGGGCGGCCTGCTTGGTGACCCCCATGCTGCGGCCGATGTCGGTCCAGGAGGCGCCCGAGCGTCGGGCCTGGTCGACGAAGTGCCCGATCAGGTGGTCGGCGACCTCGCCTAGGTGATCGGCGGCAATCACCGCGTCGGTGAGTTGGTCGAGCGCGTCGGCGTGCGCCGTCTTGATCGCCTGGATCAGGTCGTCGAGCTTTACCATGTTGGACATCTGGATTGGTTCGGTCATGCGTCAACCCTAGGTTGACGCACCCCAATCGTCAACCAGAAGTTGACGGCCGCATCTGAACACCGGCGGCGGGGCTACAGCCGGTTGACCGTCACCCCACCCAGCCGGTCACCGCGTGTCAGCCCCAGTGGCCGACCCGGCGCAGCTCGCAACGCTCGATCTGTCCCTGGGAGAGCGACGGGTAGGGCTATCCGGCCCTGGCGAACTCGGGTAGGCGGTGGGCGACCGCCGCCGGGGAGGGCATTCGGGCGATCTCCTCGGCGATCGCACGGACCGCGTCGCGGTGCTCGGCCCCGTGCCGCGGCAGCAGCCGTCGTGTGCGCTCGGCGACTGCGTCAGCATCCACCTCCTCGGGGAGCAGCCGCAGGGCGGCACCGGCAGCACTGACCGCCTCGGAGTTGGCGAACTGGTCGGCGCCCTGCGGCAACATCAACTGCGGTACGCCAGCCGCGAGCGCGCCGAGGGTGGTGCCGCTCCCTCCGTGGTGCACCACCACGTCCACGTGCGGCAACAGCTCCGCCTGCGGCACCAGCGGATGCACGCTGACGTTGTCGGGCACCTCACCAAGCTGTTCCAGGGGCACTCGACCTGCCGCGACCACCACCTCGGCGTCCAACGCCGCCAACCCGGCAATGGCCGTGCTGAGCAGTTCCGGCGTACCGAACGCGGTGCCGAGGGTCAGGTAGATCAACGGTCGGGACGTCCTGCGGTTCGCCCATGCGGGTAGCGGGGCCGGTGTCGAGAACGGGACCGGCCGCAGCTCGATCCGATGTTCCGTGGCGAGGAAGTCCTTGTCCTGGAGGGAAGGCGGGCAGATGTCGACGTGCGGCCGGCCACCGACCTCGGCGTTCCTCGTGGGCAGTTCAAGGCCGATGCCGTCGGGGAACATCCGACCGAACCCGTGCCAGATGCCCGGGATGCCGGCCCGATGAGCGGCGAGCGCCGCCCCCGGCAGCCCCCACTCATGCACCACCAGGTCGGGGCGGAGCCGCGCCAATTCCGGTTCGAGATCTTCGGCGTACACCTCGTAGAAGGCATCGCCGGGGCGCAACGGCCGCAGGCCGTTCGCGGCGAGCGGTGCGTGCACGGCCGTACCGGCGGCGAAGTGGACCTCGTGGCCGGCGTCCCGGGCGGCGATCGCCAGCGGGATCAGCGGATAGGTGTGACCGACGGACGCAAGACTGGCGAACAGCACACGCATGGGGCCGGAGCCTATCTGCCGCACCGTCGGTCCGGTCGCGACTGGTGACGCGTATACGGTGGGCTCCGGTTCAGGCGCTGTTCACGACGGGAAGGGCGGTCATGCGTCTTCACGTGGGATGCGCGATGTGGACGCACAAGTCGTGGCAGGGTCACCTGCTGCCGCCCGCGGAGCGGCTGCGGCACTACGCCAGCTGGTGCGACGCCGTGGAGGGAAACACGACGTTCTACGCGACCCCGGCCCGGGACACCGTGGCATCGTGGGCCGCACAGACAGACCCGGATTTCCGTTTTGTCCTCAAGCTTCCCAAGGTCGTCACGCACGAACGCCGGCTCACCGATGCCGGTGGCCCGATGCGGACCTTCCTGAACGCGATCGAGCCGCTCGGCCCACGCGCACACGCCCTCTGGATCCAGCTTCCCGGCTCGTTCGCCCCCGCCGACGTCCCGACCCTGAACCGCTTCCTGGATCAACTCCCGCAGTCGTACCGGTACGCGGTGGAGGTCCGTCACCCCGCGTTCTTCACCGACGCCCGGGCGGCCCGGCTGCTCGAGGCGACCCTCGCCAGAGCGTCCGTCGAATGGATCCCCTTCGACACCACAGCCTTCTTCGCGAGCCCACCGACAAGCGACGCGGAACGGGACGCCTGGACCAAGAAGCCGCGCGTGCCGCTCCGGGCGCTTGCGCTGACCGACCGGCCGATCGTTCGCTACCTCGGCCGCGACGACTCGACCCGCACGACCGAGGGGTGGCAGCGCTGGATCGACGTCACCGTGGCCTGGCTACGCGAGGGACGCTCGCCGACGATGTTCATCCACACCCCGGACAACGCCGACGCGCCCGTGCTCGCCCGCCGGTTCCACGATGAGGTACGGGCACGCGTACCCGAACTTGACGCGCTGCCCGAGCCGATACCTGTCGAACCCCTGACGCTTTTCTGATCCGAGCGGTCAGCGCTACTCGTCGCCGAGCAGGATGTCACCCTCGGGGTGCACCTCCAGCTCGAACTCACCTTCATTGCGGAAGCAAACCCTTCCGCGATCGTCGATAACGTCGACAGCGAACACATCGACGAGAGGACACCTGATGAGCGTGCGAGGATTTGCGACACTCAACATCTGGGCGGACGACGTTGCCGCAGCCACCGCCTGGTACGCGGACTTCCTCGGCGTCGAGGCGTACTTCATGCGCCCGGGGCCCGACGGACGCCCGGCCTACACCGAGTTCCGCATCGGCGACTACCAGGCGGAGCTGGGCATCATCGACCGCAAGTTCGCGCCGTCCGGCGCTTCGACGGGGCCGGGCGGTGTGGTCATGCACTGGTACGTCGACGACCTCGACGCCACCGTCGAGCGGCTGTTGGCGATGGGTGCCACCGAATACCAGCCGATCACTGCACACGGGGACGAAGGGTTCATCACCGCAGCGGTCGTCGACCCGTTCGGCAACGTACTGGGCGTCATGAAGAACCCGCACTACCTCGACGTCCTCGCATCACTCAAGGCAACCTGAGGTGCAGCGGTGATCCCGGCAGAGACGACACGGGGGCACCCACCGTCGAACTCGACGGCGAGTGCCCCCGTGACCGGGGTTGCGGGTCAGCTCAGCGAGCTGTTACCCCCCGGCTGCACCACGCCGTTCACGGTGAGCTTGTACGGCGCGTACTGCGACACCTGCTCGGTCGGATCGTCGTACGCCACGATGGCCACGACCTTGGGGAACAAGTCCAGCACCGCCAGCTCCAGCTTGCCGATCGTCACATCGGACTTGCCGTTGGACTCGAACTGCAAGGCGATCGAGTGCTTCTCGTCGATGCCGACGAGCCGCAGGTTCCAGTTCTTGACCGCGGTCGGCCGGATCTCCGTGGGCGAGTCGAACGGGGCCAGGCTGCTGCCGTCGCTGAGCGTCGTGCCGCCGAGGGTGATGTCGTCGAGCAGCAGGCCGCCCTCGTTGACGCCGCCGTCACTGACATAACGGAAGCCGAGCAGCACCGTCTTTCCGGCGTACGCCGACAGGTCGTACGAACGGGCCTCGAAGCCGACCGTCGTACCGTTCAGCGCCGGGCCGAGCGGCCCCTCGACGGTGTGATCGCCGGGGATCGCCGTGTAGGTGCTGCCACCGTCCGTCGACACGGTCACGTAGCCGTAGTCGAAGCCGAGCTCAGCACCGTACTTGGCGACGAACCGCAGCGTCGGGTCGGTGGTCGGCACCGAAACCGAGGTGACCGCCGCCGAGTCCAGGCTGTTGGCGTTGCCGGAGAAGAGAACGGCGTTGCCCGACCGGTCCGGGTCCTGCGTGGTGGTCGTCCATGCCAGCGGGAGGGCGGGCAGGCTCTTCGCACCCTGGAACTTCACCGAGCGCAGGTCGCGGCCGCTGAGCAGCTTGCCCTTGGCCGCACCCAGCTGCACGTAGTCGGCACCGTTTGGCGCGGCGCCTGGCGTACCGTTCGCCGTCGTGCTGGCCAGATTGACGGTGGAGCGCAGGCTCGGCGTGGTCACCCGGCTCTTGGAGACGCCGAGGGTGATCCCGAGCCGCGAGTCGCCGACGAGCTTGTCCAGCAGCGTCATCGACTGGTAGTCGTGAATGACCTGGTAGACGTCGTGGACCTTGACGGTCTCCAGCTCGGCGTCCAGGCTCGCGATGCCCTGCCGCTCACCGTCGCGGTGCAGGCGGGACATGAAGTCGGCACCGTAACGGTCGTACAGGAACATCATGAACGAGTACGCGTTGCCGTAGTCGGCGAGCACCGCGTTCGCGTTCGGGCTCTCATCCCAGAGGGTGAGGGAGTTCTCCGGGCCACCGCAGTCGCGCGGGTTCGTGTTGTACGGCGTCTGCACCTCGCCGAACCCCTGGTAGCAGTAGAGGTGGCTCTCCACCCCCCGGTCGAAGACCGTGGCCTTCGAGTCGCTGTAACCGGTCAGCGACATGGCGAAGTCGGACAGACCCTCGTTGATCCAGGTGGTCTCGAAGGGGTCCGTGTAGTAGTGCGCGAGGTGCTGCCACTCGTGCGCGAACGTGCCCTCGTAGCTGTTCGGCCGGGCGCCACGGCTGGTGCACAGGTCGTCGGTCGGCTCGTCCGGCGGGTTCGGCGTCATGCGGTGCAGCCAGTCGAACGCGTCGATGGTCATGACGTTACGGTCGAGCAGCTCGTTGAACTGCGCGGAGAAGAACCCGGCGATGTAGGTCGGGGCGGCCGGGAAGCTGTAGTAGTTGTCGTCCCGCACGTTGTCGACGAGCGTGACGGTCTTGTTGCCGGCACCGGTGTAGACCCCACCGTTGCCGTCTTCGTCCGGCCCGATCTGGGCGTTGCTGCCGTCCCGGTCCGGCGGGGTGCTGAAGGCGTTGGTCTCCTTCGGGTACATGTTCGTGTCGAACTCGTCGACGAGGTGCTTCACCTGCGCGTCGGTGACCTGCGTCGAGGACGGCACCTGGGCGCGGCAGTCGCCGGCCGGGAACGACAGGTCGTTGGCGACCCAGACCTCGATGTGCTCACCGACCGCCCGCAGCGTGTAGTCCTTGCGGTAGACCGAGCCATCAATGTCGTCGAGGCCGAGCCACTGACGGACGGTACCGACCGCCGGCGTCTCCGCCGCCTGTGCCTTCGTCCGTGCGCCCGTCTGCGGCTGGTACCGCGGGGGCGTCTCGATCGGCCGACCGTCCAGCGTGAAGTCCTTGCGACTGAGCTCACGCATGTCACTCTGCGGGGCAGCCTTCGGCGCGGCGGCTTCCGCCGACGCCGGCGACGTCGCGGCAACGACGGTGAGAGCCGGTAGGACGAGGACAGCGGCTAGCGCCCCGGCCATGCGGGTGCGTGCCATGGAACCTCCTTCGGGTGATTACCCGGTTCTCGCGAGTCCGGCCGGGGGTGCCGGCCGCTCACGATGATCTTTAAACCAACGTCACGCTAGACCCGGATGCCCTACCGCTGCGATGGGAAGATCAAGCGATAGATATCACGAAACTCGAACTATGATTCGTAACATTTAGATGCTCTACGTCCATCCGCCGAAGATCAGACGGGGACCTACGTGGACACCGTTGCGCGAGGGCTGTGGCCGGCGGGTCAACCCGTGCTGGACAACGGGACTCCTGGTTGATCAGGGTGTGTCGAGCGAGGGGATCGCATCGATCTTGCAGTTGTGGCTGTCGACATGGGTGGGATGCCCCTTGTGCCAGGACAGAATGTGCAAGATCGCGGAGAAGGTGACCCGTGTGCGCGTGTGCGCGTGTGCGCGTGTGCGTCGCTGGCGGGGTGGCAGGGGTGCTTGGGTTTCCCTTTGCTCTGCTTCAACGGAGGCAACACTTACGCGGCAGAAGTGTTGCCTCCGTTGAAGCAGAGCAAAGGCTGCGAGGCGGGGGTGGTGCTTCCCCCTCGTCGGGCATCAAAGGCTGCACCGCGCGCCACGATCGACGCCTGGCCGGGCGCTGAGACGAGGTCTTCACGGGTTGCCACGCCGACCCGCGCCCCAACGCATCGGTGTTGGGACCTACGTGGACACCCGGGAGGCGACCCAACGAAGCGGGCCTCGTCGCCGAGGCCCGCGACTACTCGGACGTCTTGGATGGCCACCACCCACCCCCGGCCGGCCTGTTCGACTGAAAGGCCTGCGCGGGTGCGGCAAGCCTTCCGGTGGTCGGCGACGGAGGGTCAGAAGCCCGCGAGGACGATCTTTCCAATGGTGGACGAGGTCTCGATCAGCGCGTGAGCCTGGCGCAGGTTCTCCGCGTTGATCGGGCCGAGTTGGTTGGTGAGGGTGGTGCGAACGGTGCCATCGTCGACCAGTCGGGCGGTCTGTTCGAGGATCTCGTGCTGGGTCGGGTCCGTCGGCAGGAACAGCGGCCTGGTGAACATGAACTCCCAGTGCCAGGTGATGCTCTTCGACTTCAGCGGCAACAGGTCGAGGCCCTCCGGGTCGTCGATGGCCGTGATCTGGCCGTTCGGTCGCAGGACGCGCGCGAACTGATCGACCTGGCCGTCCGAGAAGGCGGTGAACAGGTAGTCGACGCCGGCCGGTGCCACCTCCAGGACCGCGTCGGCGAGCCCACCGTGGTGGTCGACGACGTGCTGGGCACCGAGGTCGGTGACCCACTGGCGTGTCTCCGGACGTGACGCGGTGCCGATGACGGTCAGGCCAGTCAACGCGCGGGCCAGCTGCACGATCATGGAGCCCACCCCACCGGCGGCACCGACAACCAGGAGGGTGCCCGTGCTGTCCTTGGTGAGAGCGAACCGGTCGAAGAGCGTCTCCCAGGCGGTGATCGTGGTGAGCGGCAGTGCCGCCGCCTCCGCATGGGTCAGGCTTGTCGGCTTGTGCCCGACGATGTGCTCGTCGACCAGGTGGAACTGGGAATTGGTGCCCGGGCGGGCGATCGACCCGGCGTAGTACACCTCATCGCCGACGCGAAAACGGGTGACGCTCGATCCGACGGCGCTCACGGTGCCGGCCGCGTCGTACCCGAGAACCTTCAGCTCACCTCCGGGGTCGATGCCGGCCCGCACCTTGACGTCGACCGGGTTGACGGACACGGCCTCGACGCGTACGAGCAGATCGTGCGGACCCGGCACCGGGACGCCGACCTCGGCATCGACGAGGCTCTCGGGGTTGTCAATGGGCAGGCTGCTGCGGTAACCCACCACCTGCATGCTGTCGGTCATGCTCTGCACGCTATCCCTGAGACGGCCGCCGATCGGAGCAACCACGCACATACCGGGGCTTCAGGCTGGCGCGGCGGTGGAGGGCGCCGCGCGCAAGTGGAGCACGATCACGACGGCCAGGGTGACGATCGCGATCGGGTCGAACACCAGTGAGATGAGGTTCATGTCGGCGCGCATCCGGCTGTCGACGACGGTCAGGGCGAGAAACACTGTCTTGGTGATGATGGCGGTCGCCGCTGCCGGCACCCTTGCCGGCAGGTAGAACGCTCCCCAGATGATGGCCGCGCCAAGAGCCGCCTGCAGCAGACCCCTGTGCTGGAGCAGCGCGGTGGTCATGCGGTCGGGATCAGCCAACCCATAGCTGCTCTCCAGAAGGCCCGGCCAGAACAGGGCCAGGGCCGGCGTTGCGGTGATCACGCCGACGATGGTGAGGATGACGCGCATCTTCATGCGGCTCTCCAAAGTGGGGTCAGCTCACTTTTCGTCAGCTTAGCTCTCCAGCTGCCAGAACCGGGCCTGGTCGGCCCGGCCCCGGGTGGTCGGTCAGCTACGCAGACTCCACTGCTGGTTCGCGCCATGTGGCTCGCTGTAAGGATGGTGGCCATGGCGAGCTTCCACGCGCGGTACGTGTCCGGTGATCCCGACGACGTATGGCGCGACCTGCGCGGTCTTGGCCTACGGGTCTTCGACGCCCCGTACCGCGAGGACGCCGAGGCGGTGGCGCGCGAATTCGCCGACCGTGCCCGCAGGAACGTCGAGACGCTCGTTGAGCGGCTGCAGGCGCGGGGCTTCCGTGCGGAGGAGAACGACGACGAGGGGACGCCATGTCGCGCCCACGTTCCCCCGTCGCCGGGCGCGCCCGCGCTGGCCGACTGGCTGGAGGTGACGTTCGCGCCGTTCCCGATGACGATCAGCGCGTGGATCCGGCAGGTGGGCGATGTGTGGCTCGTCGGGGAATTGCCAGGTTGGCCGGCCAGCGTGCTCGCGGACCCGCTGGTGGTGCAGCTCGAGTGGGCCGAGCGGGGCGGCTCGCGCTCCTACTACGAGGCCGAGCACGCCGCGTACCTCAGGGACACCGCGCGCCGGGACGCCAGCATCCCGTTCCAGCTCGACTACGCGCCCGACGAGCTCCACAAGGCGAACATCAGCGGCGATGCGCCCTACGGCATTGACCTGCCCGGCTCCGGAATCGACGGGAAGGTGGGGCCCACGATCTGGTTCGTCGACGATCTCAACACTGCGTTCGCAGCCGGCGGCTTTCCCGGTGCGCTGTGGGGCGAGGGCTACCAGGAGCCGCCCGCCGGATTGCGTGAGTCGCTCGCCGCGGGGCTGCTGCGGCTCTGAGGCCGCCAGACGGCTGGCCGGTCAGACCCAGTTGACTCATTCGGTAGTGCGTGAAAACAGCCCCACCTGCAGGGCATCACCGCAGGTGAACGCGACGCAGGCCTCACGAGTGCGGCACAGTGAGCCAACTCAGGTCCAACTGCCGGGGCCGGGCCTGGTCGGCCCGGCCCCGGGTGTGGTCGGTCAGCTGCGCAGACTCCACTGCTGGTTCGCGCCACCGTTGCACGACCAGAGGATGACCTTCGTGCCGTTGGCGGTGGCGGCGCCGTTGGCATCGACGCAGAGCCCGGACTGGACGTTCGTGACGGTGCCATTCGTGTTGACGTTCCACTGCTGGTTGAGGCCGCCGTGGCAGTCCCAGATGATGACCGCGGTGCCGTTGGCCGTGCCCGCCCCCGACGCGTCGAGGCACTTGTTGCCGTACACGGTCAGCTGCTTGCTGGCGGTCTGGGTCCACCGTTGGTTGGCGCCGGTGGAGCAGTCCCGGAGTTGGGTCTGAGTGCCGTTGGTGGTCGAGGAGTTGGGCACCTCGACGCAGCGGCCGGACTGGCCACCCACGAGTTGTCCGCTCCCCGTACCACTGCCACCACCCTGCTGCTGCCGGACGATCGAGGTCGACTCGGCCGACCGGCTGCCCTGTGCGTCGACGACGTAGAGCCGGTACTCGCCCTGAGCGGCCGGCACGGCGATGGACGTGGCGGTGCCGGCGGCCCTGGTCATCGTCGCCCCGGCGGTGAAGGTGGTCGTGCCGGACGGGGCCAACCAGACCGACTTGGTGGCGTCGCCGATGCTCCGGATCGGGATGGACGCGGTGGCACTGGTGACGAAGGTACTGGCCGGCAGCACATAGTTCGGTGCGGAGAAGCTGCTCGCCGGAATGATGTCCCGGTATGCGTCCTCAAGGCCGGAGTTCGCCGCGATGCTGTAGGCCGCCGCCGGCCAGACGTAGTCGGAGGAGACGAGGATGTCGGCGACCGTGCTGTTTGGCAGGAGCTTGTTCGAGACCTTGTTGATCGGGCCGTAGATCTGGGTGATGCTCAGATCGTGCTTCCGCCCGAAGTCGTCGGAATTGATCATCCAGGTGACGTTCTTGTCGATGCTCAGGACGTTGTCCCGGAACGTGATGAACGCCGACCCCTCGTCCGGGTGCAGTCCGTACTTGTGACCGGAGGGGACGCCCTGGAGATAGTTGTTGGTGATCGTGGTCCCCGGCTGACTGCCCAGTGTGTAGATGGGCGCGGTGTCGCTGAGGCGTTGCACCGTGTCGATGATGTGGTTGTAACTGATCGTGTTGTTTCTCGCGGTCGTGGTGGGGCGGTTGGGCACGATCGAGCCCGACGATCCGTCGAAGTTCCACCAGCCCCATCCGAGCGTGATGCCTGACCACGGCGTCTTCTCGATCCGGTTGTGCTGGATGGTGAGGGTGTCGGCGAAGTATGCCGAGATGGGGCTGTGCCCGTTGAACAGGACCGCGCTGTCGTAGAGGTAGTTGTTCTTGATGTCGATGTTCTTCGGCAGTCCTTCGACCTGTGCGGAGTACTTCTCCCGGTTGGTCGACGTGCCGTCCCCGATGTAGACGTGCTGGGGATGACCCACGTTGATGGCGGACCCGGCGATGTCGTTGGTGGCATTCCCGATCAACTGGGTACCCTGCACGTCGTTGACCATACTGATGCCGTCAGCGCCGGTGTGCTCGATCCGGTTGCGTTGCAGCAGTAGGCCGTCGGCGTTCTGGATCTGGATGATGCCGGGAGTGACGTCCACGTTGCGGTAGTAGTAGACGTGGAAGTTGCCCTTCGCGTACGCCTGGGCACCGAGGTTGCCCTGCTGCGCCTGCTTGTAGGACGAACCGGCGACGTTGAACAGGTTCCAGTCCGAGTGCCGCACCGTCAGGCCGGAGAACGTGATGTTGCGGGCGCGACTGCTCGTCGAGGTACCGGCGACCCGCAGCACGGTGGTCACGTTGTTCGGCGCGTAGACCGTCGCGGTCTGCATGTTCTCGGCGCTGGCCTTGTAGTAGTAGACCGTCTTGGCACCCTTGTCGTAGTAGAACTCGCCAGGCGCGTCCAGGAACTCGTACGCGTTCATGAGCTTGTGGGTGCCGCCGACCTGGGCGTTGCCATTGAAGGCCCCCTGGGCGATGGCCGCACCCGGTTGCTGGAACAGGGCGACCCGGTTCGCCCCGTCGGTGGTCACCTGGCGGACGCCCACGATGGCCGTAGTCCAGGTCGTGCCCGTCTCGATCTCGATGTCGTCCTGGTTGCGCGGAACGGCGGGGAAGTCGTTCAGGCTGTATTTGGCGCCATCACACTGCGAGCCCGATTCCCAGGCCCACGCGGCCTGGCCGGCCGTGATGTTGTACGTGCCGTAGCAGCCCGCCGAGCTGATCGTCTTCGAAGCCATGTACGCCCGCTTGTCATTGACATAGAGCGCTCGCAGCTTGTTGGCGCGGTCGAGCGGCGCCTTCCAGATGTTGCCGCTGTGCTGGGTCCACCCGGTCACCTGGACACCACCGTCGAGGACCGGCTTCTCATTGGGGTAGGCGCCGTAGATGACCCGGAACCCGTTGGTGCCGGAGTCACCCGCACCGAACTCGACAGTGCTGCTGACCGGATAACTCCCGCCGCGAAGGTAGACGTTGATGTCGCCGGTCATACTCGCGTTCACCGTGCGAACGACGTCTCTGGCCCGTTCCACAGTTCGAAATGGCGATTGGATCGTTCCCGGGTTGGCGTCGTTACCGTCCGGTGCGACGTAGTAGGTCGCCTGGACGGCGGCCGAGGCCGGCAGTTGATTTGTCAGCAGGGCCGGGAGCACGGCGGAGACGAGCGCCGCGACTGCCAACAAAGACGTTCTGGTGGTGGATCTGACTGACTTCACGAGCCGTTCCTCTCACTTGTCGTCGATGCAATGCTCAATGCGCTTATCGAGCGACGAGTACGGAACAGCGACGCCACTAAGGGCCGGCGGGGGACTTCGGCCGCCCGACCGCACTCTCTTGCCAATCGCTACGAAAGTCTGCCCGAAGCGTAGGTTACACGTGTGATGAATGCAACGGTTGATTGGAGACCGTCTATGCCGAAATCCCCTCGAAACCGGCAGGCCACCCCGTCCGCCGCCTCGGCCCGGTTAGCATCGTCCGATGAATGGGCATGAGTACGAGCACTCATGCTGCCGCTACCGTCGGCCGGCATGCTCGACGCCGTGACTCATCCTCACCGAATCCGTCGACGCCTCAACTCCACTGCTCTGGCCTGCGCCGCGGTGGCGCTCTGTCTGGTGTCGGCCGGATGTGCGGAGTACCGCGACGGCAACTCGATGGCGCGGAACGACGCTGCGACCGAAGCGAAGTCCCTCAACGAGAGCCTCGGTCATCGCAGTCGGGCGCGGGACGCCGAGTACATCGCCGCGACCGAGATCCTCGAAGCGGCGGTGGGCCGCACGTCGAGCGTTCGACGTGAGCCGCTGGCCTGGTCAGGCCGCACCGCCGGCGGCGAGCAGGCCACCATCGACGTGCGTTTCGTGGCGACGGTGCAAGAGAGCAGCGGGACCGGCTTCGGCAACCTCGGCAACTCTGCCGGCCAGGCCACGCGGTGCTACCGCTACCTGCTGGAACTCTATCGCTACACGTCATTTGAGGAGATCGACTGCCCGTCCGTGGCGACCCCTCCGGTGCCGACCGCCGCGCCGATTCCAACGCTGCCCGACGATGCCCGCGACCGTCTCACCGCCGCGCTGCGCACCGCCACGCCCGACACCCTCGCGGGCAGGGTGCGGGCCGCCTTTCCCGAGAAGCACGTCACCGTCGACACGGTCACCCACGAGAACGCCCTCGTCGCCGCGGCGGGCGTTCCCGCCGAGCGGGCCTGCCTCCTGCTGGTCCGAACTCCCGACGGTGCCATCGAATCACCGGGGTACGACCGGATCTGGCTGGAGCCGGGCGAGATGGGGTGCAAGACCGGACTGTACGTCTCGCCACCGCGTTAGACGCAACGCGTTCGACGCCGACACCGCCCGTACTTTAAGGATGTTTAAAGACCTTCCGAGTACGGTCGGAAAGCGCCTACCATTCGGCAGCCATGGCCAAACGGGTCAGCCTGTCGTCTGCTCGTTGGGAGTGACCCGTGTCGTACGCCTCATTCCGCGAAGCGGACGCGAGCCCGCCGCCACGCCGAAGAGCCCCGTGACCGGCTGGGTCCCCGTCGACGGCACGGCCTGGCAGGCGCAGGTCAACGCGTACAAGGCTCTGAAGATCGACCCTGTCCGGACCACTCCGCCTACTGGGTGCCGACGCTCTACGACAACGTGACAGGCAAACCGGTCGAGACCACGGGCTTCCGGGTCTACTACCGCTCGCTCGCCAAGAACTCGACCGGCCAGTTCTACTGCGCCTTCTACGGCCCCGGTGACCTCGACGGCATCGCCCGCAGCACCAACGGCAACTGGCCCATCTGCGGTGGGAACGCGACACTGCACTTCATGATGCAGTTCCCCGACTGCTGGGACGGCAAGCACCTGGACAGCCCCAACCACAAGGACCATGTGGCGTACGGCAACGGCAACGCCTGCCCGACCAGCCACCCGGTCCGGATCCCGGCGATCACCTTCGACATCCAGTACCCAAGAACTGCGTCCTGGGCCGCCGGACCTGCGACAACAACGGTCACCAGAAGTAGCGGGCCGGGGTCTTCCGCCCGCTCACCGCACCGACCGAGAAGCCGGACCGTCAGGGGTCGGTGGTACGAACTGCGTTGACCCGAGACACGGGATCAGCGGAGGAGACACGCATGCGGACACTTACGGCGGCCAGGCGCTGGGCCAAGACCTGGCTCGACGCCTGGCCGGCCCAGGACGTCGACGCGATCGTCGCCCTGCAACGCGAGGACGGCGACCACTGGGCCTCCCTGTTCCGCCCGTACCGTGGCCGATCCGGCCTCCGGGCCTACCTGGAGGAGTGCTTCGCCGAGGAGTCCCGCCCCGCCCAGGTGTGGTTCGCCGAGCCGCAGGTCGACGGTGCTTCCGCAGCCGTGGAGTACTGGGCGGTGATCCACGTCAAGGACCAACCCCTGACCATCTGCGGCTGCACGGTGCTGCGGTTCGACGACGCAGGCCTCGTCGCCGAGGCCCGCGACTACTCGCACGTGCAGGAAGGCCACCACACGCCGCCCGCCGGCCTGTTCAACATGTCGGACTTGTCGTCCTCGCCGTAGCTGCGGGTGTTGGCGTTGCTCAGGTTGACGCGGCTCGCCACTGCTGGACCGCATCACCGGGGCTGTGATCACCGGTTTTGGGATCCGGCTCGCTACCAGCAGCCACTGACTTCGCCGAACCCTCCGGCTGCGGCGACGACTACGCCGCCAACGTGATCAAGGGACTGGCCGCCACGAACGGCGTCCCCGAACACCCCGCCACGTCGAACCGGCGTCCGCCCGATCCGATGGCTCCCGAACAACACCCAGCCGCCACACGAAGAAAGCCCCGACCTGGGGGAAATCCCAGGTCAAGGCCTTGATCGTTGGTGCGCCGCCAGGGACTCGAACCCCGAACCCGCGGATTAAGAGTCCGCTGCTCTGCCAGTTGAGCTAGCGGCGCTCGCTGACAACGACGAGCACGCTAACACGTCTCCGATTTGGCTCTCGGACCCGTCCAGGGACCGAACCGGGTCGGGCCCCGGTGTGATTCGCTCAGTGAGCGGGGTTCGGCGTGTGCGGCAATCGACCGAGTTGGTGCCAGTTCGTCTCCGCGACATCGACGCCGTAATGAGCCGCAGCGGCCAGGATGTTCTGGAAGGCCAGGTCGCGGTCCTTGTCGGTGACGCCCTGCACCTGATCGAAGCGGGCGATGGCATTGCGGACGTGGCCCGCATCGGTCATCGGCTCCTTGCGTTTGTCGGGGAACGCGAAGACGCTCTCCGGCAGCTCGCGCTTGTCCTTGTCCGACAGGCCGCCGTGCTTCTCGTGGGGCTTCCAGGTTGACTTCATCACCCACCATTACCCACTTGTTGTCCGGTCTCACCCGCCTGTCATTCGCCGGCACGCCCAGCACAACCACGCTGACCTGCACGGCGAGCTGACGAAGCCAGAGCTCCGGGGCCGGACCGACTGTCGACCCGGCCCGGGCGGTGGTCACCTGATGGAGAAGTCGGCCGGTGGGCGAGCCAGGCCGAACCTGGATCGTGCCGGCGTCCGCACCGGCCTTGGCGACCTTCGCGGTCTGGGCAGCGGGTGCGGGGCTGGCCGTACCGAAAACGGGTGTACGACAGCCCGTAGTCGGAGGCAAGAGTTCCGCATGCGGCTCTCCTCATGTCGTACGACAGGCGTCCACTGATTCGCGCAACCATGGGCATGCACCGATCGATGACGCCACCGCCCACAGAGCTGGACTCACGCAGGGCGCATGGCCGGCGGTGGTCCGCAACCCGGGGATCCGCGGGGCCTGGCTCCTAGAAGAGCCGAGAAATCATGCTTCGGTCCATTGCGTACGAAGTTTGCGAGCGAAATAGCCAGCGGCAATCCAGGCACCGATAGCGGGGAGCGGGCGCAGCGGCATAGCCCCGACGGCCATGGCGATCGACACGGCCAGGGCCACGCCACCCATCACCACGGTGAGGACGGCGAAGACGCCGAGGGTCACCTTCTGCTTGACGTCCAACTGTCGTGCCCGCACGAGAGGTGCCTGGTTCCCCGTCGTCCCCGGCCGTCGCGGCTGAGGAATCTGACCCGGTTCCCGAGCGGGCATGGCGACTCGCCGCTCAGCGGGGACCCGAGCATCGATGGCTGCGGAATCCACGCCGAGATAGATCGTCGGCTCGATGCGTACCGACACGGCGTCGTTGCCGACCATCAGGCGCCCGCCATCGGGATAGGCGAGCAGCGCTGCGCAGTTGTCGAACCGTACCGTCGTCGCTCGCCGGTCCGGATGCACCCGGCTGACGTGCTCTAATCCCACCGTGAGTCGTTCTTCGGGATCGGCGCCAGAGGCGTGGTGCTTGTCGCCGGCGGCGGGTGCCGGCGCGGCGGCGGACCCGGTCGGTGCAGCCGTGAAACCGGCCCACTCGGCCGTGGTGCCGAGGGGCGTCATGAGCAACGCCGACGCCAGTGCCTCGGCAGCCGCCTCCCTGACCGCCGCGGCGTCGACCGCTTTCAGCTCGCGGACGAGTTGGTCGCGGTCCAGGACCGGCTGGTCGGTCAGAAGTTGGAACGCGACGCTGGGAAGGCGGGCAGCGTCGGCGTCGTCACCCTCGAGAGCGGCCGTCGCCCGATTCACCACCGACGCGATGTCGTCGTCGTCGATCCGGCCCACCCGCAGCGCGGCCAAGACGTCCAGGAAGCCGCCGAGCACGGCGTCCTGCTTGCCGGGCAGCGCGTCCGCGAGGGCGCTGAGCACGGCGAATCCGTCGCCACGTGAGTCGTAGTTGGTGGCAGCCGTATACGACAGGCCGGCTTCCTGACGCAGCGCGCGGAAGAGCCGGCGCTCCAGCACCCCGGCGAGCACCCTGCCGGCCGCGCCATCGCGGACCACCGCGTCGAGCGCCGTCGCGTGTGAGCTACCCGCGAAGAACGCCGGCGTGCTGGGCAGCGCCGACGACGGCGAGGGTACGGGATGGCGGGCACCATCCGGCAGGTCGAGTTTCAACCCGGCGGGAGGCTCCGCACCGGCGAACCACAGGACGGCGTTACCCCTGGTGAAGTGCCGCGCAGCCCACTCCCGCAGATCGCCCGCGGTGACGTTGTGCAGGCCCCATTGGGGAAAGCTGACCAGGCCGTGGTCACGGGCTCCGTAGCGCCACAGCGGCATCACATCGAGAGGACCTGCGACACGACCGCTCTCCTCGGTCGACACGATGGACTTCTCGATCGCGATCCGCGCGTCGTCGAGGTTCTGCAGGGACCGGCAGACGCTGGCAATGAAGTCGGTGACGGAATCGACCGGGCCCTGGAGGTGGAAGTGGGTGACGACGTTCCCCGTCGAGCCGTTGTAGTGGTAATCCGCCTGGCCGAGCGGGTGCAGTGCCAGATGTTCGAGCAGGTGGGTGATGCCTCGTCTGGCGAGCGTCTCGTCAGCTTGGCCGACCCGGAACAGCAGGCCGGCCCGGGCGGCGCCGCTCGTGTGGGCGACGACGGTGGGGACGCCGTCCACCTCGGTCCGCTCGATCACCACAACCGCCACTTCCGCATTGCCCGGGCGCGGTGCTCCTGGAAGACGTCGACCGGGTCGCCGAAATATCTCCAGGGCAGCTCGCTGACCAGGTTCCCGGTCGCCTCGAACAGCGGCCGTGCGGTCTTGCGATCACCGATCAGACCGAACAGCAGGGCGAACGAGTGGTAGACGCCAACCCATCCTGCGGTGCGCTGGAAGGCCGGGTGGAGGACGGTGCGCCCCATCGCCTCCTGGAGTTCGGCTACCACCTCTCGCCGTCTGAGGTACGCCTGCCCACCTCCGGACGGCGACAACGCGTGCTCGAGGTGCGCTTCGGCGATCAGGACGGCGTTGTGGGCACCATCGGGCGCCGCTGCGGCGCACTGCCGGGCAAATTCGTGCATGGCCTCGACCGACCCACCCCATTTCGGGCAGAGTTGCTGAAGCAGCTGGCTCTGCGCCGACAGGTGGTGCGGGTCCCGCGCGGCGACCTGCTCGTACCGCCTCCGGGTCTCTGCCTCCCCCATCTCAAGACCTCGGGCGATCATGAGCCGCACCGTCCACACTGCCGGGTCGCTGCCGTCGTGCGCCACGGAGTCCGCCGTTACCCGTTCCGCCTCGGCGAGCATCTCGTGGAACCGCTTGAACTGCTCAGGACTAACGTCCCGTGCCATCTTGCGGGTTCGTACCGCCCACGCCTTTTCGGTGAGCCGGTCAGCGAGCATCGCCGCTGCGGCGGTGTCCGCCGGGTTGGCCTTGAGGACGGACTCCAGGAAACCGGTCGGGGCCTTCTGTGACACGGTGAAGATCGCCCGGGTTCGGGCGTCACCCACACGGGCGGCGAGCTGGGCCTGTACGGCGGGCCAGTCACCTGCGCGCACCGCCTCACGCAGCGGCACCAGCTCCGGGTTGGCAACGGCCGGGTCCGTCGTGAGGGCAGTCGGCGAGGCAATCATGGCCGGCATCCTACGAGATCAACATCCCCGTCGTGGTACCCAAATTCACGGCAGCGAGGCGGGCTACGGGACGCTCGGGACCACGTCGTCGTCACGTCCGGTTTGCGGTAGTCCAGCGGCTGCGGCGATGGCCTCGACGGCTTGCTCCAGCGCGACGGTCTCCGGGAGGACAAGTTCGTCGGGCCAGCCGAGGACGTCGTGGGCTGCGTACCAGCCGCTCATGTGCTCGGCGGTGAACTCGCTGACCTGGGGGCGCGTGAGGTGCCGGCGCAGGGTTTCGGGCAGGGACACGTCGAGGTAGCAGAACAGCGACCGCCCCCGATGACCATCTCGCAGGCCCGTCAGCATGCTCCGGTAGCGGCTGTTGTGCATGATGCCCTCCAGCACGACGTGGTAGCCGTGGTCGAGCGCGAACCGTACGGTCTGCCCGATCAACGCCGGTGCCGCACCGCCGGGCTGGTCCCGCTCGCGCAGCACGATGCGACGCAGGTAGTCCTGCTCGACCAACGCACAACCCCGCCCATGCCGGCGCCGCAGCTCGCGGGCGATACTGCTCTTGCCGGAGCCGGAGTTGCCACGGATGCAGACGAGGATCGTGTCCGGGCTGCCAGTGGGTTCAGCGAGCACGATGCCTCCTCGGCTTCAGTTGTTGCGAACGGTGAGGCCGAGGGCGGCGACGGTCAGCTGAGTGAGGTCAGGAAGTTGATCCTCGCCGAGGGTGACGCCGCGCAGGTTGTCCAGCGGCGTCTTGAGGCCCTGGAGCCGGCTGCCGCGCAGGTCGGTGCCGTCGAGGTGGCAGGAGTCCAGTTCCAGTCCGGCGAGGTCACATGACCGCAGTGCGATGCGAGGTAGTCGGCAGGAGGACCACGCGCCGTTGGTGAGAGTGCAGTCGGTGAAGGCGACCGAGCCAGCGGCGGTGACGCGGTGGAAGGTGGCGTAGTCGAAGCGGCAGCCGTCGAACAGGACGTCCTTGAGGCGTACGTCGGTGAGTCTGGTGCCGGTGAACCGGGAGCCGGTGATGGCGCAGCGTTCGATGGTGATGCCGGTCAGGGTCGCGCCGGAGAAGTCCGTGCGGGTGATCTCGCAGCCGTAGAGGCTGCCGGCCTCCCAGGTGCTCTCGCTCAGGTTCACGCCGGTGATCAGACTGCTGCGGATGCGGGCGTCCTCAAGGTGCGAGCCGTGCCACGCGGCACCCTCGACGAGAGCTTCAATGAGGCCGTCGGCCAGGTCCGTCGTGGTGTCGAGGTCGTCCGGTTCGAGGTCCGGCAGCAGGACCTTCACGTCGCCGATCGTGGTGGTGCGCATGTGTCCTCAACCTGTGTGGGCGCGGGGTGGGCACGCCACCCCGCGATCCCGTGGCGGGGCTACTTTTTCTTGTTCCAGTTGTCCCAGCCGGGTCGACTGTCGAACTTACCCTTGTTAGCCCAGGCGGGGCGGTTGTCGAACTTCGCCGCGTCGATCGCTACCGACCGCTCAGGGTCGACGCCGAGGCGAGCGAGTTGCTCGGGTGCGGCGTTGACGAGGACCGCGAGAGCGTTGGTCATGGTGCTTCTCCTTGAGGGGCGAGGTGATCCGCGGCGGCGCGGACGAGGGCCTGTCGGGTGGTCCGGCAGTAGGCGGTTTCATGGGCGGTGAACGTCGCGTGCTCGAAGTAGCGGTTGCCGGCCTGGGCGCCGCGGCAGAAGTCGTAGAAGGCGCAGCGATCGGCGCAGTCGTTGAGGGCCGCAATGAACTCGGCGACGTAGCCCAGGTCGCCGGCGCCGGCGAGCATGGCGGTGATGGGCTGATGAAGGACGTTGCCGGCGATGAAGTCGCCGTATCGCGGCTCTGTGATGCCGAGCAGTTCCGGTGACAACAGCACCACCTGCCCATCCCAAGAGACGGTCGGGATCGGCTCGTACGGCGCGTGGTCGACGCGGCCAGCGCGGGTGGCGGCGAGATAGTCGGCCAACCGGTCCACGTCGCGGATCCGCAGCGGGCTGCCGCCGGCGCGACGTTCGATTAGGCGCTGCCAGAACCGGTACGCGGCGTCCTCCGACACCGGTGCCCGGTCGGCGCCCTCCTGCTCTTCGATGTTGAAGCCCACCGACTCGCAGCCGGGCAAGCCGGTGAAGAAGTCGATGAGGGCTTCCGCATGATCGATGGTTTCCGGGGTGACTACACAGATCACCGAGTACCTCAGCCCCGCGCCGGCCAGGGTCTGTATGCCACGCAGAGTGCGAGCGTCTGTTGACGTGCCGGCCCGGTCGAGGCGGTTCCGGTTCAGCGCGCCCGGTCCGTCGATGCTGACCCCGATCTCGAAGCCGTAAGTGGTGAAGAGCTCGCACCATCGTCGGTTGATCAACGTCGCGTTCGTTTGGATCTCGTGACGCACCATCCCCGCGCGGCGGAGCTCCTCGAATGGGTCTAGTAGATCCCGGAACAACCCGGTGGGTGTGGCGGTGGGTTCGCCCCCGTGCCACACGACGCTCACCGGATGCTCGCTGTTCTGCTGGGCGATCGACTCGGCGCAAGCCTGCGCGACCGCGCCGCTCATCAAGCGGAGGGATCTCCGGTCGGGCAGGTAGCAGTAGGTGCAGTCGAGGTTGCAGAAGCTCGTCGGCTGCACGACCAGGGTGTGGAAGCTGCCGACGACCGCCGGCTGGCCGGTGACGTTGATGAGGCCGATGCCGTTCACGAGGAGGCCTCTTCGATGCTGCCGGCCGTAGTGGTCCTGACGCGGTAGGCGTGGGTGTAGCGGGCGGGCCAGCCGAGGAACCGGTCGAATATGTCGGCGGCGCTGCCCGTGACGCTCGGGTTGAGCTGATGCAGGTCGTCGATCGCGTCGTGCAGGCAGCCGGCCAGGTAGAGGAACAGGCTCACCGGCTCTTCCCGGTACTCGGCGAGGAGCGCGAGCTTCGCCGCGCCGCAGGGCCATGGCTGCCCGCACCGGCGGCACAGCCACAGCGGGCGCATCGACAAATGTTCCACCTCGGCTGACGCGAGCCGGTTCACCGCGAGACGGCGCTGCTGCCCGGTCACCGGCGACCGCCCTCTCGGGCCTGCTGCTCGAACAGCCGACGCCCCACGAAGGTGAGCAGCGGAGGATCAGCGGGCCGCACCTGCCCCTGTAAGGACGTCCACCTGGGCTCAAGGCGCCGGGACTGCCTGGCCATCGCGTTACGCGAGACGTACACCGTCATGCCCCACCCCCACCAGGAACGATGAGCGGCGGGCTCGCCGGGGGAATGGCGAGCCCGCCGCCGCATCACGGCGGCTGGGCGCAGGCCGCCGATCACCCATCCACGCAGCCCTCATGGCGGTACGCAGGCGGGGAGAACACCGAGACAGTTCGTTCCAGGACGGGCCGAGCCAGCGGCCCAAGCCGTGGCGTGGTGCGCCGCCCATCGATCCCTCCATCTACAGCTCCCTGTTAGTCATCCCCGACACCAGCATCGACACACGCCGGTGATCCGGGGTGAACTGAACGTAGGGGCGGTCCGTACGGAAGACCGGGAAAATCCGTACCGGGTCCGGCGGCCTTCAGCGGGCAGGGTGATGGTGTGCGAGGGATGACGGAAGACATGACCATCGGCCAGCGCGTCGCCTTCTACCGGCGTCGACGAGGGCTCTCCCAGGAGGTGCTGGCCGGTCTGGTCGGCAAGACCCAGCCACGACCACGTCGTCATCGGTTCGCTCAGCCGCTCCGCCGCGCACTCGCTGGCGTCCATCGGCGAATATGCGCAGGCTCGTGGCCTCGCAGCCACGGCGGCGCAGTTCCTGGAACCACGGCTCGCCAACCCCACTCCGCAGCTGCTGTCGGTCTACGGCAGCCTGCACCTCGTCTGCGCGCTGGCCGCCGCCAGAGACGACGACCGCGCCTCCGCCGACACCCACATCGCCGAGGCCGATGCCGCCGCACAGCGGCTCGGTGCCGATGGCAACCACGTCTGGACCGCCTTCGGGCCGACCAACGTGTCGATCCACAAGACGACCGTGGCGATGGAACTCGGCGACGTGCAGCGCGCCATCGCCATCGCCATCGGCGCCACACTCGACACCAGCACGGTGCCCGTCGAGCGGCAGGTTCGGCACGCCATCGAAACCGCCCGGGCCCTTGCCCGGTGGAACCGCATCGACGACGCGCTCACGGCGCTCCTGGAGGCCGAGGTCATCGGCCCCGACCAGGTGCGCTACCACCAGCTCTCCCGCGACCTCGTCCGCGACATCCTCACCCGCCCCCGGCCACCCCGACTGGCCGTCGAACTCAGCGACCGGATGGGCGTCCGGTCGGGAGGACCGCGCTGGTAGCCGGGCTCAAATCAGCCGGCTCGTGTAGCCAGCCGCGACCAGGCGCTCGAACGCCGTCCGCACCTCGTCCGGAATCTCCTGCGGGATCGCGAACCCGCGCCCCGCGTACACCTCGATCCGCTGCGTGTCGCCCACCAGCATGTCCACCACCCGCCGCGGATCACCGATGCTGCTCACGTAGTCGTCCAGTTCGAGTGGGTTCGACGCGCAGACCACATCGATTTCCGGCCACATCAGCCTGCAGGTGGCGTAGGCCCGACGCTGTTGGTAGGGCCGCGACATGATCAGCACCGACTTCACCGGGATCCGGTGTTCGGTCAGGAGCTGACGCGAGTACTCCAGGTTCTGGGCGGTGTTCGTGGCACGCGGCTCCACGAGAATCGCTTCCGCGGATACACCCTGCTCGATGGCGTACTCGCGGTAGTGCACCGCTTCTCCACGGGGGAACCGCTCGACGGTCGTTGGGGCGTTCGCGCCGGTGAACACGATCCTTGGGAACAGGCCCTCGTGAAACAAGCGCGTCGCGATGACGGCCACGCCGAGATCGTGACTGCCCAACCCGATCCCCACGTCGCATGGGTGCAACTCGTGGCGCATGTCGTGGTAGCGCCACAGCGTCTCCACATCAGCCCGGATCGCGTCAGGGATCGCCTCGGCAGGTGCCGCTGCATGCCGGTTCATCAGCACCTACCAGGTCCGGTCCGCGCTGGTTCCCTCATGCCGCCAGCGTAGGGCTAGCAGGGCAGCAGGACGCCGCTGACTCCAGCACCACGCCGCTGACCTCCTCAGGACCAGAGGACTGGCGGCGGCCAAGGCATCGTGAAGGAGTGCGGTCAGGATCCGACCTCGACGAGGCAACGCCTGCCGCCTTCGCCCGGCACCTGCCACACCTGCTCGTCCGGCCAGTGGCGATACAACAGACAGCGCTCGCCGGAGGCCGTTGAACGAGGCGTCAACGGGCCGTGCGAGCACCCACATATCCAAACCGTGGTTTTGGGGTCGATTTTGGAGATCACTGTTCACTGAATCAGCCGAAGAGCTGAGGACAGAAGGGGCGAAGCGGTCAAACCAAACCCTCAATAGTTGATCTCCACAGAGAGCGCTGCACCGCGGCACCAATCTCCAGGAACGTCTGACACGCGCCTTTCCGGCCCAGCAATGGCGCGCCACGGGTCGAGGCAGCGGTTACTAAAAGTAATGAGAAAGGTGAGTTCTGCGCTCCGGCGTTTGACCGAGAGGCCAACTCTCACCCCTGCCGGCTAGTGCCGGATCTATTCAAATGTGAGATCGTCTATGTAACTAAACGTGCCTGGACAGCTGCATTTAGCGATGTGGGTGGTTCCGTTGGAACAGCTTCCGTTATGGGGACCGAGCACCGACGAAGATCCGAGACCGAAACCAGTCCTGGCACGACCAGCGACACTCCGCCTCCTGATCACAGTGAAGGCGGCACCCAACCCCTCCGCGCGATACGGCGAGACGGTCTGCGTCGGGGCACTGGGCATGGACCCGCCCTGGACGGGTTGGATTCGCCTCTACCCGGTCCACTATCGAGACCTCGACGACGACGGCAAGTTCCACAAGTACGACATCATCCACGTCGACGCACTGCCGGCCAGTCAGGACCAGCGGCGCGAGAGCTGGAAGCCGATCGTGGACAGCATCACCACCGAGCGGCACATCGCCAGCGGACAGTCGCGTCGAAACCTCCTCGATCCGCTCGTCGAAGACTCCATGTGCTGGCTCAACAAACAGGCCCGCGACGACCGGAGCGCACGATCGATCGCGCTGATTCGCGTGGCCGACATCTCGTCTCTTCGGGTCAAGCGCCACCCCGGCTGGTCGGCGGAGGATCGCAAGAAGATCGCTGGCTACCTCAACCAGCTCGACCTACTGGAACCGGCCAAGCGCAGCCCGCTTCAAGCACCACGCTTCACTGGTGCCTACCGCTATCGCTGCGCAGACCGCCTTTGCCGCGGGCACCAACAGACACTCTGGGACTGGGAGTTCGTCGCCCTACAACGTCGTCTAGACCAGCTCACCGACGCGGAGGCCGCGGAACAGCTGAGAAACAAGTTCCTCACCCAGCTCTGCGCCGCCGACCGCGACGTCGCCTTCTACGTAGGCAACCAAGCGGCAAGACCGCAGTCCTTCAGCATTGGCGGTGTCTACGCACCGAGACGGCCCACCTCGCGATACCGATTGCACGTCAACCGATGACTTCGGCCAGCACGTCGGCATGGCACGAATCCTCGACGCGGCACCAGCACGCCAACTGCTTCCCCGTAAGCTCCCGCCGCGCCCGGTCAACAAGGGCCGGCTGCTCCACAAGCCACTGCCGATAGAGGCGTAACGCCTCCGCCCGATCATGCTTCCGCAGGCTGAACGGATTGGCCCAGGGAGAACGCCGCAGCCCGAACCCCTGCCGCCCCACATACACGGCTCCGGGCGGCACCATCGGGTGATAGAGATCCCCCTGCACGCGAACCCGCAGCTGTCCCCCCACATCACCAGCGTAATCGCCAACGACTGGATGCTCGAAGAAGCGCGGCGGACGCCTCGGCGGTCGGATGCGCCGAGGCCCTGGCGCCCTGTACAGGATGGCCACCTCAGAAATGACGATGAGCGCGGGCATCCACGGAACAACGACGTGTCCCGGCAACGCCGACCCGGTCCAACGGCTCCCGAGCACCCACCGAGCGACCGCCCACCACCGAAGCACACGAAAAAGGCCCTGCCCCAGTGTGAACCACCAGGTCAGGACCTTGATCGTTGGTGCGCCGCCAGGGACTCGAACCCCGAACCCGCGGATTAAGAGTCCGCTGCTCTGCCAGTTGAGCTAGCGGCGCTCGCTGACAACGGTGAGCACCATATCGGGTCGCTTCCCACCTCCCGGCAACGGGACGAGATCAGGCCACGCCGCCCGGACGGGGCGGCGGGGCTGTCTCGCTCGGGGGGCGGAGGACCAGCGGCGGGTAGCGTCGATGCCATGTCATTGGAGGCGATCGGTGCGCTGCGGGAGCAGGTACGCCGGACGGTGTACGAGTATGTGGTCGCGCGAGCGGAGCCGGTGAGCCGCAACGAGGTGGGCGAGGCGGTGGCCATCGGGCGTACCCTCGCAGCTTTTCATCTGGACAAGCTGGCCTCGGCCGGCCTGTTGGAGGTGACCTTCGCAGCGCGCGCCGGCGGGCCGGGGGCCGGGCGGCCGGCGAAGCTGTACCGCCGGTCGTCCGTGGAGCACGCAGTCGTGCTGCCGCCGCGCGACTACCGGCTGCTGGCCGGCATGTTGGCGAGCGCGATCGAGCGGATCGGCGCGGAGCCTGCGGCCTACGCGGCTGCCCGTGCGCAGGGCGCGAAGCTCGCCGGGGATGCGGCAATGCCGCGCCTGGTGGAGCTGGGCTACGAGCCGTTCGAGGACGCCGACCGGACGATCCGGCTACGCAACTGCCCGTTCGAGGCGGTGGCCCAGTCCCATGGCGGGCTGGTCTGCGGGTTGAATCTTGCGTTGCTTGAAGGCGTGCTGGGTGAGGGTCATGTCGTGCGGCTCGACCCGTTGCCGACCGGGTGCTGCGTGGCGATCCACTCTAAAGACAATGAGGCTTGACATAGACAGTAGCTTGGCCACATGGCCGAACATCACCTCGCGCAACTGAACATCGCCCGGCTGCGCGCCCCGCTCGACAGCCCCGAGCTTGCCGACTTCGTCGCCCGGCTGCCCGAAATCAACGGCGTCGCCGATGACTCGCCCGGCTTCGTCTGGCGACTTCAGGACGAGTCCGGCGACGCGACCGCGCTGCGACCCTTCGGAACGGACGTCATCGTCAACCTGACGGTGTGGCAGTCGGTCGAATCGCTACACGCCTTCGTGTACCGGACGGTGCACCTGGAGCCGATGCGTCGGCGCCGGGAGTGGTTCGTTCCCCTCGACGGGCCGCACCTGGTGCTGTGGTGGCTCCCCGCCGATGTCCTGCCGACCCTCGGAGAGGCGGCCGAGCGACTCGACCTATTGGGCCGCGACGGCCCCTCTGCAGCGGCGTTCACGCTTCGCGAGCCGTACCCCGCTCCTGGCGTGCTCGCGGGCTGACAGCAGCGGATCGGGACGCGAAAAAAGCCCCAACCCAGTGTGAACCACCAGGTCAGAGCCTTGATCGTTGGTGCGCCGCCAGGGACTCGAACCCCGAACCCGCGGATTAAGAGTCCGCTGCTCTGCCAGTTGAGCTAGCGGCGCTCGTTCGGCAACGGAGAGAACATTAGCACCCCTCCGAGTCGGGCTCCAAAACGGTTACCCGGCTCCCCCCTTCGGTCGAGCTTTGCGGGCAAAAGGTTACAAACCGACCACCCCGCTCGCGAGAGGGGCGTGGCTTGCGGCGGTGATGCGGCACGATGTCCGCCAGGTACGCGAGAACAGAGGTGGGGATGACACGGTTCACGCGAGCCGGGGCGGTGGTGGGCGCTCTGACTCTGGTGGCGTCGCTGGCACTGACCGGGTGCGGCGACGAGCAGAAGAAGCCGGAATTCGTTGGCGGGGGGTCGACGTCAGGCGCGAGCGCCGCACCAGACTCGTCCGCGCCCTCGACGCCGAGCGGGCCGACGCTCGCGCTGAGCCCGGCCGACGGCGCGAAGAACCGGCCGGTGAGCACGGAGATCAGTGCGAAGCTTCCGGACGGCGGGAAGGTTTCCGCGGTCACCCTGACAGCGGACGGCGGGGGCACGGTGGAGGGCAAGCTGCGCACCGACGGTTCCGCCTGGGTGCCGTCTGCCCCACTGAAGTACGGCACCCGCTACACCGCCTCGGTGACGGCGAACACCGCTGACGGCACGAGCAGCCAGGGCACCAGCAGCTTCACCACGATGGCCAAGCCGAAGTCGACAGTTGGTTCCGGCCTGTACCTCTTCGACGACAAGAGCTACGGGGTGGCCATGCCGGTGGTCACCGAGTTCCACCCGGGCATCCCGAAGAAGGACCGGGCAGCGGTGCAGAAGCGGATGTTCGTCCGCACCGACCCGCCGCAGCCGGGAGCCTGGCACTGGGTCGACAACGGCACGCAGGCCTACTACCGGGCACCCGAATACTGGAAGCCCGGCACCACCATCACGGTGCGGATCGCACTGGCTGGCATTCCGCTGAGCAACGGCAAGTACGGCGACGTCGACCGGAAGGCCACGGCCAAGATCGGCCGGTCCTTCGTGATGAAGGTCGACAACGCCAACAAGAAGATGGCGGTGTACGAGAACGGCGCGTTGGTGCGCACCATTCCGGTGAGCCTCGGCAAGAAGAGCACGCCGTCGTCCAGCGGCACGATGGTCGTGATGGAGAAGAAGGAAGCCACGACCTTCGACACCCGCGACGACCCGGACCCGGCCAACCGCTACGTCACCGACATCGAGTTCGCGCAGCGGCTCACCTGGGGTGGCGAGTACATTCACGCCGCCCCCTGGTCGGAGCATGTGCAGGGGCGGCAGAATGTCTCGCACGGCTGCGTGAACGTGTCCATGGCGAACGCCCGGTGGCTGTTCGACAAGACGAGGATCGGCGACCCGATCACGATCAAGGGCACCGAGCGCCGGCTCGCCGCCGGCAACGGCTGGACGGCGTGGAGCCTGAGCTGGTCGCAGTTCATCAAGGGCAGCGCGCTGCCCGTGCCCAGTGGCGGGGCCGGCCCGGCGCTCTGAGCCGTCAGTCTTTTGCGCCGGCCCTGCCGATGGCCGGGCCGGCGCGTACCCTTGCACTCCCGCGACGCGATGATGCCGCGGCGACCCCCCAGCCCCGGTACGGAAACGAGCCACGCTCACGAAACGCCGGATAGTAGCAATTTTCCGGCACGATGGTCGGCGTGTTTCGGTTCACCCTCGGCAACCGGGGCCGGCTCTGGCGCGTCAGTAGGACGATGGGGCAGCGACCACGACTGTGAGGGAATCATGCGAGCTAGCCAGGACCAGCTGATCAGGCCCGGTGGGCGACGCCGCGTGTTCGCGGCGTCACTCCTCGCCGTGGCGCTTGCCTTCACCTCCGCCTGCACCGACGGCGACGGCGGCAAGCCGTCCTCGTGGCAGGGCGGCGGTGAGACCCCGGCCGCGAAGGCGGCGGCGACCATCAGCGAGCCGGCGACCGACGCCAAGGACGTGCCCGCATCCACCGGCATCACCTTCACCACGAAGGACGCCGTGAAGACCACCGTCGAGCTCAAGGACGCGGCCGGCAAGGCGGTCGAGGGCACCCTCGCCGCGGATGGCAAGACGTGGCTGCCGGCCGGCGCGCTGGCGTACGGCACGAGCTACACGGCGACCGTGACCGCCACCGGCGACGATGATCGTCCGGCCACCGCGACCAGCACCTTCACCACCATGGCCAAGCCGGGCAATCAGGTACGGGTGAGCAGCTTCCTCGGTGACAACCAGGTGGTCGGGGTCGGCATGCCGCTGATCGTGAAGTTCAGCCGGGCCATTCCGGAGGACTACCGCGACGACGTGCAGCGCCGGATGACGGTGACCTCGACACCGGCCCAGGAGGGCATCTGGCACTGGGTCAGCCCCACTGAGATCCGGTACCGGCCGAAGGAGTTCTGGAAGGCCGACAGCAAGGTCTCCTACCGGGTGCAGGCTGGCGGCCTGCCGATGGGTGCGGGCTGGTACGGCCGCGCCGACCTCGCGGTGGACGTCAAGATCGGCTCTTCGATGATCATGACGGTGGACAACAAGACCAAGCGGATGACGGTGACCCGCAACGGCGCCGTGGTCAAGACCATCCCGGTCAGCCTGGGCAAGAAGAGCACCCCCTCGTCCAGCGGGACGATGGTGGTGATCGAGAAGCTGCGCAAGACCGTCTTCGACACGTTCGAGGAGCTGGGCCCGGAGGACGGCTACCGCACCAAGATTGACTTCGCGCAGCGTTTGACCTGGGGTGGCGAGTTCATCCACGCGGCACCCTGGTCCGAGGGTCAGCAGGGCAGCGTGAACGTCTCGCACGGTTGCGTGAACGTGTCGATGGCCAACGGCGACTGGCTGTTCAAGAACACCCAGATCGGTGACCCGATCACGGTCAAGGGCACCGAGCGCAAGCTGCAGAACGGCAACGGCTGGACCGACTGGAACATGAGCTGGGACGAGTACGTCAAGGGCAGCGCCCTCCCGTACGAGCCGCCGGCCGACCCGGACACCACCCCGACCCCGGACGGCACCGTCACGCCGTCACCCACCCCGACCGCCTGAGCCACCCCACGAAAGCCCCCTCTTCGGAGGGGGCTTTCGCATACGCCCCTAGGGCCTGAAACGACTCAGGCCCCCTCCGAAGAGGGGGCCTGAGCAGTGAAACCAGGGTGACTGATGGGAATTGAACCCACGACAACCGGGACCACAACCCGGTGCTCTGCCAACTGAGCTACAGCCACCACGCCGCCGTCGCCCGGTCGATCGCCCCGGGCGGGGTGCGGACCAATAATAGCCACACCGCAGCGCGCCGCGTCTAGCGGGTTCCCTGCTCCCCGGCGAGAGCTGCCAAGGTCAGAGTTCGGCGGCGATCGCCTTGGCGGTCTCGACGTCCGGGCCGGGCAGCGGGACGAAGACCGTGCGTCGGTAGTACTCCAACTCCCGGATGCTCTCCCGGATGTCGGCCAGCGCCCGGTGCGCGAGACCCTTCTGCGGTTGGCCGAAGTACACACGGGGGTACCAGCGACGGCAGAGTTCCTTGATCGACGAGACGTCGATCATCCGGTAGTGCAGGTGCGCGTCGAGGCGGGGCATGTCCCGGGCGATGAAGCCGCGGTCGGTGGCGATCGAGTTGCCGCACAGCGGAGCCGTACGCGGGTCCTTGACGAAGGTGCGGACGTACTCCAGGACCAGGTCCTCCGCCTCGGCGAGGGTGACCGCCGAACGGCGGACCTCTTCGGTGAGGCCGGACTTGGCGTGCATCGTCTGAACGATCTCCGGCATCCCCTCCAGTGCCGCCTCATCGGCGTGGATCACCACGTCGACCCCGTCACCAAGCACGTTGAGGTCGGGATCGGTGACCAGTGCCGCGACCTCGATCAGCTTGTCCTTGCCGAGGTCCAACCCAGTCATCTCACAGTCGATCCAAACGAGGAGATCAGCCACCGGGACAGCCTACGCGCAGCCCACGCCTCGCGGCTGCGCGCTCTCAGCGGGCCAGCCCGCTAGGGTTTCGGGGTGCCAGCAGAACCCGTCGCACCGCCCGCCGTCACCGACGACGATCCCGGCGGCCGTACGGTCCGCCGCCTGGTCGCGGTAGTGGCCCTCATTGCCGTGCTCCCAGCGCTCTACCTGCGCGGCCTCGTGCACAACTTCTTCGACCTCAAGATCTACATGTCCGCGGTCGACTGGTGGCGGACCGGCCACCCGCTCTACGACTACGTCCAACCCGACCGGGTGCAGGGCGAGTTGTACTTCACCTACCCGCCCTTCAGTGCGCTGCTGCTGTGGCCGTTCGGGCTGCTGAAGCTCGGTGCCACTGTGACGATCTTCACGGTGCTCACCGTGCTGGCCGTGGTGCTGACCACCCGGTGGCTGGTGATACCGGTCATCGACCGGCACAACCTGCCGCGAACCTTCACCCTGACCGCCGCCGTGTTGCTGGTGCTGGCAGTGGAGAGCACCCGCGAGACGATCACCCTCGGGCAGATCAACATGCTGCTGGTGGTGCTGATTCTGACTGACCTGCTGTTCGCCGTACCGCAGGCGCGGCGCTGGGCCGGGATCGGCGTGGGGCTGGCGACGGCTCTCAAGCTCTTCCCCGGCGTCTTCATCGTCTACCTGCTGGCCACCCGGCGGTGGCGGGCCGCAGCGGTGGCGAGCGCGACGGCCGCGGCGGCGACCCTGCTCGCGATGGCGATAGCGCCCGGGGAGTCGTGGCGGTTCTGGACCCAGGAGCTGTGGGACAACGACCGGGTGGGCCGCACCGACTACGTCGGCAACCAGTCGCTGTTCGGCCTGCTCAGCCGGTTCACCGCGCCGGATAAGCCGGACCGGCTGCTCTGGCTGCTGGTGGTCGCCGTGGTCGCCGCCTACGGGTTGTGGCGGGCCGTCCGGGCGGCTCGGGCTGGTGACGCGTTGACGGGCCTGACGTTGACCGGGCTGGTCGGTGCCCTGGCCAGCCCGATCACCTGGACCCACCACATCTACTGGTTCGTGCCTGCGGTGGTGCTGCTCGCGGACGCGGCGTTGAGCGCCAACCGCCCTGAGGAGGCACGCCGGCGTCGGTGGTTGGCCGGGCTCGCGCTGGGCACCACCGCCCTGATCATCTACGGCGTGGTGACGTTCCAGAAGTGGGGCATTGCGACGGTCCGCACCCATGACCCGGTGGACTTTGTCCTGCAGAACATCTACGTGCTGCTCAGTCTGCTGCTGCTGGCGACCCTGCCGATGCGCTCGGGCACGGTGCGCTTGGGATCGCTGCGCTTGGGGCCGCTGCGCTCAAGCCACTCCGAGGTAAAATCGCACCAAATGGACAGATCTCCCCAGTAGCCGCTATCGGCGCTAATCTGGGCTCATCTACCTCAAGCGTCGCTCGGGTAGCACCGATCCCCCGGTGAGGGTGGCCCTCCGCGTCGGCAGCGCGGGGGGCCGCTCGACGTTTCGTCCACCGCCACCGGCCGGGCCGTGGCCTCCGCGCCGGCCGGCGGCCAGGCGAGACTCAGCGTTGCCGGTGGTCGGGGCAACCGGACCGGCTCGTCCAAATCGGCGAGGGTGGCCGACCGGGCTGGCTTTGCGCCGATCGCCGACCGGGGCCGCTCCCCCGCAGCCGAGCTGACCGGGGTGAGCTGCCGTACGGCCGGGAACCGCGAGCTCGACCCGCGATCGTGGGCACCCAGGCCACTCAGCGAGGTGACCCCGAGCCGCCCGGCGAGCACCGGCACCTGATCCGGCTCGACCACGAAGATCACTTCGCGCGGGCGCGGCGGTCGCAGCAGGAACAGCAGCGCGCACACCACCAGCAGGACGCCGGCGGCCAGCAGACCCCAGGTGGCCGGGCCGGTCCACCCCGCCCGCAATTCGGCGCGCAGGTCCAAGGTCAGGTCTGCGCCGCCGTCGGGGCGCATCACCACCAGACTCATGGGCTCGCCGGCCAGGTCGTCCGCACTCCACTCCAGTGAGCCGATCCCCTGGTGTGACCACGACGCCCGACCCAGCGGGCTGCCCGGCACGGTGGCGGCCGGACTGCCAGCGGTAGGACCGGCCGGACCAGCCGCGCCGCCGGCGGTAGGCCCGGCCGGGTCCAACCGGACCGGCAGCGGGCCTTGGGCCAGCGTCACCCGGCGGACCGAGGCGTGTGGCACCGGTTCCAGCCAGCGGTTCACCTCGGCGGTGGGCGCCAGCCCGACGAAGGCCGGGCCGTCCGCAGTGCGGGCGTCCAGTCGCAGCCGGGTCTGGGCGGTACGCGCGAAGGGCGCCGACTGCCGCAGCAACCGATCGAGATCGGTGACCACGACCGCGTGACCGGGCGTGCGGATCGTCTCGAAGCGGGCGGTGAAGGCCCCATCAGGGCTGGTGTGTCGGGCTACCAACCACAACGCGCCACCGGCGAGCAGCGCCGGAATCCCTACGACCAACAGCAGTACTCCGGCGATCGCCCGCACGAAACGCATTCGCACCGTCCCCTTCCGTAGCCAGATACCCGGCCGACCTTACCGACGTGGGCGCTCTGATCAGGGGATATCCACGGCACGGTCCGGTCCGACTGCGGAAAGCCCGCTGGCCCGCCGGATCGTCCGGCGGGCCAGCGTGTGCGACGGGGTCAGGACTTGGCGACCGGCTCTCGGCGGGTCCGGGCGAACGCCAGCCCGCCCAGCACCAGGCCGGCCAGACCGGCGACGAGACCGGCCACACCCAGGCCGACCGCGAGACCATTGCCCTCGTCTTCGACAGACGGCATCGGGACGGCCGCGTTCACGGTCGGCGCGGCCGACCCCGACGGTGCCGCCGCGGCGACGAGGGTGAGCACCGGAGCCGGGTTCTCCGGCTCCTCACCGCCCGTCGCCGGCGGGTCGATCCAGCGCGAGATCTCGCCGTCCGAGTAGGTCTGCAGGGTCTTGAAGACCATCGACTCGACCTGCGGCAACGGCCCCATCGAGACGGCGAACTCCTGGAACTGACCCGGCTTCACCGCCGCGTCGCCGGTGGCCGTCCAGGTGATCTTGGAAACCGCCTCGGTGAGCTGGCTGCCGTGCACCTCGATCGGCGGGTCCACCTTGCGCTTCTCCGTGGCGACCGTCCAGCCGGGCATCGGCATGGTCGAGACCGACCCGACCGGCGCGTTCTCCGGGAGCACCACCTCGAGCTTGGTCGTCGAGGCGGTGTCGCTCTCATTGGGCACCCGGAACGCCACCCGGGCGTAGCCGCCCTGGGTCGCCTCCTTCGGGTTCACCGTGACGTGAGCAGACGCCGGTCCGGCGAAGCCGAGCACAGCGGTGGCAGCGGCGGTGAACGCCAGGGCGGCAGCGGCGGTTGCGGTACGCCGGAATCGGGTCATGGGTTTCGCGGACCTCTCTAACGGATCGGCACGGTGGCGGTCACCGTGGCCTGGTCGATGTCGGTCGTTCGGGCGGTGATCTTCAGTTGCCAGTCGCCGGCGGCCGGCAGGCTGACGTCGCCGTAGGCGTGGCTGTCGTTCAGCGCCAGCAACGGGACCTCGATCGGTTCGATCCCGGCCGAGGGCAGCGCGACGGTCGCCTTCCACTCGGCCACCGGCAGCGGCAGGTTGTCCTTGTCGTAGGCGTACAGGTGCACCGTGTTGTTGCCCCGCTCGGCCGGGCTCACCTCGACCTCCAGCGAGTAGAGCGGGCTGGACAGCCTGGTGCTGAATTGGCCGGCCTCGGCGGTGGACGGCCCGGCCACGGCGGTCCGGGCGGGCGTGGTCTGCACGAGCGTGGCGGACAGGCCCAGCACCACCACGGTCACGGCCAACTCCACCCAGACCGCCCGGCGGACCGGCGCCGGGCGTTGCTCCGCGACGCGACGACGCACCAACTGCCGGGAGTACGCAGCCACGGCGATCACCAGCACGAACAGCCCGATCTTGGCCAGCAGCAACCGCCCGTACGTGGTGTCGATCAGCGCCTGCGGGGTGGCCACCTCGATCAGCGCCTGGACGGTGCCGGCAAGCAGCAGCGCCGAGACGGCGAGCGCCGCCCAGCGTGACCAGATCGGCAGGATCGCGCCCAACTCCCGCTCGTCGGCCTGACGCAGCAGGAACCCGGCGAGCATGACCAGACCGCCCAGCCAGACCGCCATGCTGCCCAGGTGGACCGCGTCCACCACCACGGAGACCGCCGGAGCCGGGGAAGCCGCTGGGTGCCCGGCCAGCGGCCAGGTCAGCAGGGCAGCGCCGCCGAGCACAGCCAGGATGCTCGCGTCAGGGCGGCCGACAGGCCGGGTCAGCAGCGGCCGGAGCAGGAAGACGGAGGCCGCCAGCAGGCCGAGTCGGATCAGGTGGGCGGCACCGAAGGTGCTGCCGAACACGCTGCCGAACCCCTCACCGGTGACCTCGAAGAGACCACCGCCGGCTGTGTAGGGCACCTGCAACCACAGGTCGGCGAGGGTGGCGAACGCCACCAGGCCGAGGCCGGTCCAGGCCAGCCGGGCCGGGCCCCGCCGGGAGAGCCGTCGTGGCCACAGCGCGACGAGCACCAGCGCCGGCCCGACCAGCAGCACCAGGCCGAGGTAGCCGAGGAAACGGGCCACCTTCACCGCCGTGTCCACCACCGGGTTGGCGCGGCTGTCCGCGCCGTCGTCGACGGGGGGCGTCGAAGGTGCGCCGACCGAGTAGGTGAATGCTCCGGACACCGGGTGGCTGTCGGCGGAAATCACCCGGAAGCTGACCAGGTAGGTGCCGCGCGCACCGGACGGGTCCACCGGAATCGTCACCACCGCGCCGCCGAACGACGGCTCGCCCCGGTCGGCCCGGGAGCCGTCCGGAGCGATGACCCGGATCTTGCCGGGCACCTTGCGGACCGATTCGCTGAACGTGAGGACCACCGCGGACGGCCCGCTCGGCACGACCGCTGCGGCGGCTGGGCTGCTGCTCTCCAGCACCGCGTGGGCGCTGGCCGGGGTGGCGGGCGCGATCAACAAGGCAACAACGGTGACCAGGAGGCCGGCAGCTGCGGCCAGCCGGGCGATCCGGCGGCGGAGGGCGACAGTCATGCCGGCCATGGTCGCCGACGAGAGTCGCTTTCGGCGACCCGAGACGGGTGATCGCGCTCGTGGTCGCAAGTCATGACCGGGTAGTCGGCCCGCGGTGGGGAAAAGTTCCCGACGTGGCGCAGGCCATCCAAGAGCCGAAGGATCCGGACGCCCCGCCGGGTGCCGCGTAACCTGGTTTGTCGTGATCCCTGTCCCGCGTGACACCGGTGCCGCCGGTCCGGCCGAGCCGGCCGGTGCTGCCGCCCGGGACCCGGCAACCGAGTGGGCGCTGACCGCACGCGACGGTGATCCGACCGCCCAGGCGGCGTTCGTCCGGCTGACCCAGGTCGAGGTCTGGCGGTTCGCCGCCGCCCTGGTAGACCCGGACAGCGCCGACGACCTGACCCAGGAAACGTACCTGCGGGCGTTTCGGGCCCTGCCCGCATTCGAGGGTCGTTCCAGCGCCCGCACCTGGCTGCTCGGCATCGCCCGCCGGGCCTGTGCCGACCACCTGCGCACGGTGATCCGCCGCCGCCGGCTCGACGAGCGCCTGGCGGCGAACGCGTACACCGACCGACCGCACCCGGACCCGGCCGGCCAGTTCGGCGCCGCCGACCTGGTCCGCCGGCTCAGCGCCGAGCGACGCGCCGCGTTCGTGCTCACCCAACTGCTCGGCCTGTCGTACGCCGAGGCCGCCGCCGTCGAAGGGGTGCCCGTGGGCACCATCCGTTCCCGGGTCGCCCGGGCCCGTGACGAGCTGGTCGAGGCGGTCGGCGACGCCCTGACCGGCTGAGCGCGGAACTTCCGGCGAAGACGGGACGACAAATGAGCGTGACTGCACCTCCCATCCGGGTCGGCCGTTGGCCCGTGCTCCGGCCCTGGCTCGGCACCGCGGCCCGGCTCGGCCTCGCCGCCGTCTGGCTCGTCGCCGGCGCGTCGAAGGTCGGTGACCTCGCCGCCTCCGGGCGGGCCGTCAACGCGTACCAGGTGATGCCGTACGACGTGGCGACGGTGATCGGCGCGGCCCTGCCCTTCGTCGAGCTGGCGCTGGGCGTGCTACTGCTGCTCGGTCTGGCCGCCCGGCTCGTCGCCGGGGTGTCGGCCGCGCTGCTGGTGGTCTTCATCGTGGGGATCGCCTCGGCCTGGGCGCGTGGGCTGTCCATCGACTGCGGCTGCTTCGGCAGCGGCGGGCAGTTGGCCGAGGGGCAGGCACCCAGTTACCTCCCGGAGATCCTGCGGGACCTGGGATTCTTGGTACTGGCCGGATTTCTGCTGATCTGGCCACGTACGCCGGTATCGGTGGACGGGTGGTTGTCCGGCGAACCCGCTGTGGAGGACGAGGATGAGTAGTCGCAAGGGGCAGCGGGACGCCGCCCGGGTGGTCCGTGAACAGCTCGCCCGCGAGCGGCGGCGCCGACGCACGATCTGGGTCTCCGCCGCTGCGGTCGTCGTCCTGATCATCGCCGGTGTCATCGGCTGGGCCGTCTGGTCCAACCAGCGCTCCGACACCTTCACCACCCCGCCCGGCGCCAACGCGGCCGGCACCGGCATCGTCACCGGTGGCGGGCCGGTCACCGTCGACGTCTACGAAGACTTCCAATGCCCGGTCTGCAAGCAGTTCGAGGCAAGCAGCGGGTCGACGCTCGAACAGTTGGTGGCCGACAACAAGGCGAAGGTCGTCTACCACCCGGTCGCGTTCCTCAACCGTTTCTCCACCACCGACTACTCCACCCGCTCCTCGGCAGCCTCCGGCTGCGCCGCAGCCGGCGGCAAGTTCCACGAGTACGCGAAAGCACTCTTCGACAAGCAGCCGGCGGAGGGCAGCGCCGGGCTCACCGACGGCGAGCTGATCGACATCGGCACCGGCGTGGGCCTCGATCGGGGCTCGTTCGGCAGCTGCGTCAACGACCACACCTACCGGACGTGGACCGAACACGTCACCGACGAGGCCAGCCGGAGCAACGTCACCGGCACGCCGACGGTCATGGTCAACGGCCAGCCGCTCGCCAACCCCACCCCGGAAAATCTCACCGCAGCCGTGGCGGCGGCCGGCAAGTGATCCGTACCCTGCTGGCCCGCGCCGGCCTGGTCGCCGCCGCGGCCTGCGCGGCCACCCTGATCACCGCGGCGCCCGCCTCCGCGCACGGCGCGGACGCACCGGACGGCACCGACTACCGCACCCGCACCACCGGGGTCGCACCGGCGCGGCCAGGGCTGGAGGTACGCGTCGTCGAGGCGGGCGCCCGGCTTGAGTTGACCAACAGCACCGGCCGCACCATCGAGGTCATCGGCTACTCCGGCGAGCCGTACCTGCGGGTCGGCCCGGACGGGGTTTTCGAGAACAGCCGCTCCCCCGCCACGTACCTGAACCGCACCATCGCCGGGGACACCACGCTCCCGGCCGAGGCCGACCCGGCCGCTGCTCCGTCCTGGCGGCGGATCGCCGACGGGACCACGGCGCGATGGCACGACCAGCGCGCGCTGTGGCAGGAGTCGGAACCACCCGCAGAGGTACGCGCCGCCCCGGACCGCGAGCATCGGGTCCGAGACTGGACGGTCCCACTGCGTGACGGTGCCGACCCGGTGATGATCAGCGGCACGCTGGACTGGGTGCCGCCGCCAGACGCGTACACCTGGTGGGCGGTGACCATCGTGGGGCTGCTCGCGGTGGGCGCGCTCGGCCTGGTCGCCGCCGCCGCCCCGGCTGGCGCCCGCGCGATGTCCGCGCTGGGCGCGTTGCTGGTCGCCGGCGGAGTGGTGGCCGTCATGTACCCGGTGGGGCGGGAGCTGGACGCGGGCGCCCAGGGGTTGGGTGGGGTGGCGCTCGGGCTGTTGTCCGGGCAGATCTGGTCGCTGATCACCGGCCTCGGCGCGATCGCCGCCGGGTGGTACGCGCTGTCCCGCCGCCCTGCCGCCGACTTCGTGGTGGCGCTGGCCGGGGCCTGCCTGGCGCTCTTCGCCGGCGCGGCGAACGCCGCCGTGTTCGCCCGGTCCATCGCCCCGGTGCCGTGGTCGCCCGAGGCCGCCCGGGTCATGGTGGCCATAGTGCTGGTAGTCGGCACCGGCGCAACAGCCGCAGGCATCCTCCGCCTGCACGCAACAGCCAAAACCCCAACCCCAACCCCAACCCCAACCCGCCCCTAACCCCCCTCCCAACGTTCTCGCGATCTTGCACTTTGTGTCGCCGCTATGCGGCATTTACGCCTTATGGCACGACAGTAAGTGCAAGATCGCCGCGGGGTTGGGGTGGGGTGGGGGGTGGGGTTACGGGTTTGGGGTGAAGCCGTAGGGGAGTTCTAGGCGGTGTCGGGTTAGCAGGGGGGCGTCTCGCAGCAAGTTGAGGGTGGGGGCGTCGGCTACGATCCGGCCACCGTCGAGGATCACCGAGCGTTCGCACAACTCCGCCGCGTACGGCAGGTCGTGCGTGACCATCAGCAGGGTCACCGGCAGGTCGCGCAGGATCTCGGCCAGCTCACGACGGGCCGCCGGGTCCAGGTTCGATGACGGCTCGTCGAGCACCAGGATCTCCGGGTGCATGGCGAGCACGGTCGCCACCGCCACCCGGCGCCGCTGCCCGAACGAGAGGTGCTGCGGGGCCCGGTCCCGGTGCTCACCCATCCCCACCGCGGCGAGCGCCTCGTCCACCCGGGCGGCCAACTCCGCCCCGCGCAGACCCAGGTTCGCCGGCCCGAACGCCACGTCCTCCGCCACCGTGGGCAGGAACAACTGGTCGTCCGGGTCCTGGAACACGATGCCCACCCGCCGACGCACCTCGGCGAGGGTGGCCCGGTCCGGTGTGACCGTCAGCCCGCCGACGCTCACGCTGCCCTCGGTCGGGCTGAGGATGCCGTTGAGGTGCAGCACCAGCGTGGTCTTGCCGGCGCCGTTGGGCCCGAGCAGCGCCACCCGCTCACCGCGCGGCACGTTCAGGTCCACGCCGTGCAGGGCTACGTGCCCGTCCGGATACGCGTACCGGACGCCACGAACGTCCAGGGAGACAGCGGTCTGCACGACACCGATCATGTCAGCACGAGAGCGGTGGCGGCGATGGAGGCGGCCAACACCGGCACGGTCGCCGCAACCAGCCACTGACCGGCACTCGCCGCACCTTCGCCCTGCCACACGGCGGGCATCCGCCCGGTGTAACCCCGCGACAGCATCGCCAGATAGACCCGCTCACCACGCTCGAAGGCGCGCAGGAACAGCGCCCCGATCCCGGCGGCGAAGCCGCGCAACTGCCACAGGAAGCGCGGGTCGTCACCCCGGGAGATCCGGGCCACCCGCATCCTCCGCGCCTCGCCGACCAGCACGTCGAGGTAGCGCAGCATGAACGTGGCGATCTGGGTGAGCACCTGCGGGCAGTGCAGCCGGTCCAGCCCCACGATCAGGTCCCGGGTGGTGGTGGTCGCGGCGAGCAGCAGCGAGGCGAGCACGCCCAGGGTGCCCTTGGCCAGGATGTTCCAGGCGCCGTGCAGCCCATCCTCGGACAGCCGCAGGCCCAGCACCTCGACCCGAGCGCCAGCGCCGAGGAACGGCAGCGCAACGGCGAACAGCACGAACGGCAACTCGATCAGCGCCCGGCTGAGCAACCACCGCGGCCCCACCCGGGCCAGCGCCGCCACCGCCGCCACCAGCACGGCGTACGCGCCGAAGGCCCAGAACGCCGTGCGTGGGGTGGCCACCACGGCGATGGTGAAGACCACCATCGCCACGATCTTGACCTCGGGCGGGAGCCGGTGCACCGGCGAATCCGACTCGCGGTACAGCACATGCCCGTGACCGGCACCCATTACGCGTACCCCCTGATCAGCCGGCTGTGCCGGCGCGGGCCGTCGCCGCGTCGTCCTCGGCGGGCGTCGCGCCCTCGGCGGACGTCGTCGCGTCGCCGTCGGTGAGCGTGGTGCCCCGGCGGCGCAGCAACCAGAAGCCGCCAGCGCCGATCGCGAAGGTGACCAACACCCCGAGCACACCGGAGAGGCCGGTGGAGACGAAGCTGTTCTGCACGCCCCGGACGCCGTAGTCGGCGAGCGGGCCGTCGGCCAACTCGTGATCCCGTGCCCGCTGCGCCGGGCAACTGCCGCCGACGATGTTGTCGTCGGCGTCGACCGTGCAGCCCTTGAGCAGGGACGAATCCAGCCCGTCCGGGTGGGACGAGGCGTAGTTGCTCACCACACCGGCGAGCAGCAGGGCGACCAGCAGGCCACCGGCCAGAAAGGCCCACGAGCGATTCTTCATCGAACACCTCCGGCGACCGGGACAGCGGGGGCAGCGGGCGCACGCAGGGAGCGCAGCGCGTAGACCAGGTCGGGTCGCACCTTCGCGACGGTGAGCACGGTGGTCGCGGTGATCAGGCCCTCGCCGATGCCGATGAGCAGGTGGACGCCGGCCATCGTGCCGGCCAGGCCGGTCAGGTTGCTGCCCAGGTCGGTGGTGCCGCCCAGCCAGTACTCCAGGACGAAGCCCTGCGACGCGACCACCACGCTGAGCATCGCGGCGACGAACGCGGTCACCGCCAGACCGGCCGGCGTGCGGGGTAGCACCCGCAGCAGCACCGCGATCAGCACGTACGCCGCGGCGGTGCCGATCAGCGCCATGTTGGTGATGTTGAGGCCGAGCATCGCCACGCCGCCGTCACCGAAGATCAGTGCCTGCACGACCAGGACCACGGCCACGCAGAGCGCGCCGACCCACGGGCCGACAAGCATGGCGGCGAGCGCGCCACCGAGCAGGTGGCCACTCACGCCGGCCGTGAAGATCGGGAAGTTGAGCATCTGGACGGCGAAGATGAACGCCGCCACCAGGCCTGCCATCGGAGCCAGCCGGTCGTCGAGGTCGCGCCGGCCACGCAGGACGCAGGCGGTGAGCGCGGCAAGAGCGAGCGCAGCGAAGATCGCTGCGACGGGACCGTCGATGATCCCGTTCGAGATGTGCATCGCCAGTGTCTCCACGCGACCTCCCACACGTCAGCGGCCCGGCCGGGCCAGCGTGCGTCAGCCTATTTCCCAAGCCTTGTTGTTGCCAGACTCTGGCAACAACGCGAGGTGTTGATCACCTTTCCAGCCGGTGACCGGTGCGACACCCGACGCGTCGCCGACGACGGCATCCGCCGGCCCGGCGGTATCGTCGGGCCATGACCGCGCCCGACCGTCTCTCCCCCGGTGACCCCGCGCCCGAGTTCACCCTCGCCACCGACACCGGCGACCAGCTGTCCCTCACCGACCTGCGAGGCCGCAAGGTCGTCCTGTACGCCTACCCGGCCGCGATGACCCCCGGCTGCACCAAGCAGGCCTGCGACTTCCGCGACTCGCTCGCCTCGCTCCAGGCCGCCGGCTACGAGGTCGTCGGCATCTCCCCGGACAAGCCGGAGAAGCTGGCGAAGTTCCGCGAACGCGACTCGATCACGTTCCCGCTGGTGTCGGACCTGGACAAGACGGTGCTGACCGCCTACGGCGCGTACGGCGAGAAGCAGTTGTACGGCAAGACCGTCACCGGCGTGATCCGCTCGACGTTCGTCATCGACGCCGACGGCAAGATCGAGCGTGCGCTCTACAACGTCAAGGCCACCGGGCACGTCGCCAAGCTCCGCCGCGACCTCGGCCTGGACTGACTTGTCATACCGGGCCGCTACGTTCCGTCAGTGGTCCGATACAAATACACTCCCGAAGCGCTCGCCACCGCGGCAGCCGCCGCACGGAACATCACCGAGGTGATGCGGCTGCTCGGCGTACGCGTCAGCGGCGGCTCGCACGCACACATCAGTCGCCAGCTCAAACGCTTCAACATCGACACGTCGCATTTCACCAGACAGGCACACAACAAGGGGCGGCGCGGCGAACGGCGCACCACCTCGTCGCAGCTTCTTGTCGAGCTGCCAGAAGGGTCCCGCCGGACGCCGGGCGTGCGGTTGAAATGGGCTCTGGCCACACTCGGCGTGCCGGAGGAGTGCGAAGGATGCGGGACAGGGCCAGTCTGGCGAGGCACGGCACTCATCCTGCACGTCGATCACATCAACGGGGACTTCCTCGACAACCGGCCACCTAATCTGCGGCTCCTCTGCCCAAACTGCCACAGCCAGACGCCGACCTTTGCCGGCCGGCGGAACCGGGCTCGTGACCTCACCGTCCCTACACGGACGATGGTCGGGGACGAGGAAGGCTCGCAGGGGACAGACGGTTCCGATCGCCGACCGGCAACGCGGGAGGAACTCGTCGACCTGTTCGGCCGGATCGACGCCCAGCAGATGACGGCCTTGGAGGCGGCGAGGCACCTGGGTTATCACCCGGCCTACCTGTACAAAGTTCGGCGACGACTCGAGCAGGAAGGCCTGTTGACGCCGCGTCCGGACCGCCGCTGGCGTTCGAGGGCTCATCGCGACACGGTGGTCGCAGGGGCGTTGGCGAATCCCGACGTCGGACCGAAGCGGTTGTCGGCCATCCTCCGCAACCTGCCGGGCGGGGAATGCAGGGTGAGTCACGGCACGATCTCGGCCATCCTCAAGGAGGCCGGGCTCAACACCGCCGAAGCAAGACGTTCTAGACTCAGCGAGTTGGCGGGAGTGGCGTAATGGCAGCCGCGCAGGTCTTAGGAACCTGTATCCGGAAGGATGTGGGGGTTCGAATCCCCTCTCCCGCACAAGTCAACGCGCACCACTTGCCTGACGGTGGTTGTCGGGCGCGTCACTCTCGCGGGTCGCGGGCCTGGTCGTCGGGTCAGGATGGCGAGCGTGAGTCTGCGCTTCGTCCTCGACCCCGACCTGACCCCGCAACTGCGCGCCGAGATCGTCGACCTCTGGGTGGACGTCAGCAACGCGGGCGGCGCGGTCGGGTTCGTCCCGCCGGTGACCACCGCCGACGTGCGCGCCACCGCCGACCCGACCTTCGCCGGTATTGTCGACGGGCCGGACCGGCTGCTGGTCGGATACTCCGGCGACCGGCTGGTGGCCATGCTGATCTTCAGTGACAACCGTTTCCCGCTCACGGCCCACTGGTGCGTGCTGAAGCGGGTGATGGTCCACCCGGACACCCAGGGCACCGGCTACGGCTCGGCGCTGATGGCTGAGGCCACCCGGCTGGGTAGGGAGTTCGGCCACGAGGCGCTGCACGTCACGGTGCGCGACGGGTTGGGGTTGGACAAGTTCTACGGCCGCCTCGGTTACCGGGAAGTCGGCCGGCTGCCGGGCGCGTTGCGGTTGGCGACCGATGACGACCGGGACGAGGTCCTGATGTGGCTCGACCTGGCACCTGCCGACTGAACGGTCAGCCAGCGCACCAACGGGCGTTCGCCGCGGCCGGGCGGGTGGTCGGTGTTCCGGTGGCCGCCGCGCTCGCCCTCGCCACCTCGACGGGACGGCGGGCCGGCGTCGGCGTACCGGCTGGTCGTTTGCCGGGCGGCCGGGTCGTTGCGGACGGGCGCGGCGTGGCCGCGACGGCGCTGCGCGCGTACATCCGGACCGCGCTGTTCTGCACCTGGCCGGGTGCCATGCGGATGCCGCCGACGGTGACCCGGTTTCCGTAGACGTCACTGACGCGGACGCTGAACGGGCCGGGCCCGGCGCCGGAGGCGATCAGCCAGTAGTTGTAGTCCTGCCGGGCTGTCGCCCGCCACGGCCCGCTGTCACCCTGCCGGACCTCGACGGAACGCAGTGGGTTGCCGTGGTTACCGACGCGGATGGCGAACCACCACTGCGACGCGCCCTCCTTGATACGGAAGGTGAGTGGTCCGGGCAGTGGCGGGTTGACCACCGCCCGGTAGGTCACGGCGACGAGGCCCTGGACCGGGTCGGCGATCCGGGCGAACGCCTCGCGGGACAGGTCGAGGTGCCCGGTCGCGCACTCCGGGCACTGGTCCATGATCAGCACTCGGACGGTGCCCTTCGGGCCGGTCACGTCGAGAAATCCACCGCAGGCGGCGCCGGCGGAGTATTCCGTCGGGCCGAGCGCGACGTAGAGCCGGTTGGCCGGGGCAGCGGGGTTCGAGCAGTTGCCGCCGGCGCCGTTCGAGTCGTAGAAGCTCGCCTTGCCGCTGTGCGTGGCGTTGCCGGTGGGCGGCGCGGCTGCGAGTGTCCGGCCGGCGGCGCAGGCCGGGGCGGAGCCGGACCGCAGGGTCAGGGTGAGCCCGAGTGCCGCCGCGAGAACGGTGACGCCGGTGGCGACCAGCCAGGGCATCGGGCTGGACGACGATGCGGGCCGGCCCTCGGCAGCATGGTCCAGGTCGATGTCGATGTCGACAGCGCTTCCGTCCGTCACGACGGCGATGCTGCCGGACCGGCGCGCGGGCGGACAAGCCGGCTAAGCCAAAGCTAAGACAGCATCGACGGACGGTGATCGGGGCGTTCCGATTGCAGTCGAAGGCGTCACCGGTCAGGGCACGACGACGATCGGGGCCCCCACCGCGAGTTGACCGCCGTCAAGGGGCACCAGGTGCAGTCCGAAGAGGAGCTTCTGCTGGACGTTGCGGTGTCGTCCGAGGGTGCGCAGCGGTTCCTTCGCGCGTACCCCGGTTTCCTGGTCCGTCGTGGTCACCACGCAGCGGTCGCACGGCCCCGCGGCGCGGAACCGCAGGTCGCCGATGCGCAGCGACCGGCCGATCCAGCCGTCCTCGGCCCAGGCCGATGCGCCGTCGACCACCAGGTTGGGTCGGAATCGGGTCATTGGCACCGGCTGCTCCCCCGCCTCGGCCAGCCAGTCGTTGAGGACGTCGAGGGAGGCGGTGTTCGCCAGCAGTAGTGGGTAGGCGTCGGCGAAGCTGACCTGGTCGCCGGTGTCGTATTCGCGGTCCTCGGCGGCCAGGTGGCGGGTCGGCTGGGCCAGCCAGACCAGCCGGACCGGTCGGCCGAGCAGCGCGCCGAGCCAGTCGTCGGCCTCTCGACCGGCCGGCAGAGCCGGGACCGGGAGCTTGCGACTGCGGAAGGTGCGCACCGCGACCGGTTCACCGACGGTCGGTTCGGGCACGTCGAGGTCGGGCTGCCCGTCGGCGCGCAGCAGCAGACCCCCGGGGCGCACGCTGGCACGCAGGCCGACCAGCCGGGTGGTTTCCCGCTGGGTGACGCCGACGCCGTCGGCGTCCACGACCATCCAGCGTCGGTCGCCCGCCAGGCCCCACGGTCGAACGAGCGCGCCGTCGTGGTCGAGCCGGTGGCAACCCTTGACGGGGTACGTGTGAATCGATGCCAGTCGCACCCGGCTACCATGCCACGCCCCGGGTCAGCCAACGTTCGTCGGAGAAGTCTTCGGTCGGGTCGTGGAACCGTATGACCCGGATGGGGGTACATGCCTGTAACCGGGAATCAGTAGCATCGCGGCATGCAGTATCGCCAAGAGTACGCGGAGCCCGAGACCCAGTTCCTCGAGGCGCAGCCACCAACGGAGCCCACCAAGAAGGCACGCAAGAAGCGTCCCCGGTGGCAAAAGGTCGCTCTGATCACTTTCGTGGTCTTGGCGCTGCTCGGCGGTGGCGGGATGGTCGCCGGAGGGTTGTACTTCCGTTCGATCAACTCCGGCATCGAGCGCGTCGATGCCTTCGACGGTGTGCCGGAAGCCGACCGCCCGCAGGTGGACGCGGCCGCCAAGGGCGCGATGAACATCATGATGCTCGGCAGCGACTCACGCGATCCGGACAGCGAGTCTGGCTCCCGCACCGACACGATCATCGTGGCCCACCTTCCGAAGGACCGGTCCAGCGCCCAGCTCATCTCGATTCCCCGCGACAGCTGGGTCAGCGTGCCCAAGTCCCCGACGGGCCGGGGTGGCCGAGACGCGAAGATCAACGCATCGTTCGCGTGGGGTGGCGTTCCGTTGATGGTGCAGACGGTGGAGAAGTTCACCGGCGTGCGCATCGACCACGTGACGATCGTCGACTTCGGAGGGTTCAAGGAGATCGTCGACGCGCTGGGCGGCATCAACGTCGACGTGGAGAAGGGCTTCACCACGGCCTACGCGCTCAACGGCAGCCGGACGTTCAACGCCGGCCGGCAGAAGATGGACGGGGCGGCCGCGCTCGACTACGCACGCGAACGCCACGCCTTCGCCGACGGCGACTTCGCCCGGATCCGGCACCAGCAGCAGGTGATCAAGGCGATCCTGGACAAGGCGGCTACCGGCGGCACGCTCGCCAACCCGGCCAAACTCAACTCCTTCGTCAAGGCGACGGCGGACTCGGTCGCTGTCGACAAGTCCCTGAACCTGATCGACCTCGCGACCGAGATGCGTGGCCTGCGCAGCGGCAACCTGACGTTCCTCACCTGCCCTGTGGAAGGGACCGGGATGGTCGGTAGCGAGAGCGTGGTGAAGGTCGACAAGAAGAAGGCCGCCCAGGTCTTCGAGGCGGTCCGCAACGACAACGTTCCGGGGATCCTGTCTGCCGCCGCCGCAAAGTAGGAGTAGCAACTGGCTTGCCGGCTATGGTGGCGCGCCCAGGTCGATCGTAGAGTTCGGTCGCCCTTCTGGTCGGAATGCGTGACCGAGGGCTTTCACGGGGAGGTCCACTAGTGTCAGGCGTTCCGGCCACCAGTCATTCGTCCACGCCGCCGTTCGGCGGGGATGAAATTGACATACCGGGCGATGGGGCCCGCCTCTATGGCGGTGCCCCACCCGTTCCTCAGACGAGAGAGCCGGAGGGGCGGGAGGAGGCCAAGGTCGAGGTCGCCGGCCTGGGCACCACCGCCGTTCTGCCGTACGCCCGGTCCCGCACCTCGTCGCGGACCCGGTGGCTACGCGCCTGGATGATGATCGCCCCCGTCGACGCCGTCGCGCTGCTCGCTCCGCTGCTGCTGAGCCAGAACTACTGGCGCGGGACCCTGGCCAACGCCGTCCTGACACTGACCCTCTTCACTGTCGGCGGTCTCTACCGGCCGCGCCGTCACGTGAGCATCCTCGACGAGTTGCCGAGCCTCTGTGGGCGACTGCTGACTGCCGCCTCGGTGGTGGCAATCATCGCGGCGGAGCGCCACGCCTCGGTGACGTACGTCGGCGAGTTCATGCGGGGCGTCGCGCTGTCGGCGTTGTTCGTGATCCTTGGGCGCGCGGCCAGCAGGGCGTTCACCGTCCTGTCTCGTAAGCGCCGGTGGGCGGAGCACAACGCGCTCATCGTCGGCGGCGGCCCGATCGGTCTCGAACTCGCACGGTTGCTGCGCCGCTACCCGCGGTACGGTCTGCGGTTCGTCGGCTGCGTCGACGCTCCGTCCCGTCAGGGCAACGCGGCGCTTCCCCTGAGCGGGACGCTGACGGACCTCGAACACCTCGTCCGGCTGACGGAGTGCGAGGTCCTGATCATCGCCGACCCGGACTGCCACGAGGCCACGCTCATGGAAACCCTGCTGCAACCCCGCAGCTCACGCTGTGACCTCTGGGCCGTGCCACGCCTGTGGGGCTCCCGCTCCCACGGCGGTTACCCCGACCACATCGGCGCGTTCCCGATCGTCAAGATCGGTGATATCTCGCTGACCGGCCCACGGTGGGCCATCAAGCGGGCGTCCGACATGCTGTTCGCCGGGTTCGCTCTCATCCTGTTGAGCCCTGTGCTGCTGCTCTGCGCCATCGCCACGTTGATCGACGGTGGCCGAGGGATCTTCTTCTACCAGGAGCGGATCGGCCGGTACGGCAAGCCGTTCAAGGTCATCAAGTTCCGGTCGATGCGGCCGGTGAACGAGCAGGAGTCCCAGACCAACTGGTCCATCGCACACGACAACCGGGTCGGCCCGATCGGCCGGTTCATGCGCCGGACGTCGCTGGACGAGCTGCCCCAGCTGTGGAACATCCTGCGCGGCGACATGAGCGTGGTCGGGCCGCGGCCGGAGCGGCCGTACTTCGTCGAGAAGTTCTCCGCGGAGTACCCGGACTACGCGGCACGTCACCGCGTCCCCGTCGGCCTCACCGGGCTCGCCCAGGTCAGCGGCCTGCGGGGCGACACCCCGATCTCCGACCGGGCCCGGTTCGACAACTACTACATCGAGAACTGGTCGCTGTGGTTGGACGTCAAGGTGGTGCTCCGCACCGTCTCGGAGGTCTTCCGCGCCGGAGGGCGCTGACCAGACGCAAGACGCCGCGGGTGGTGGCGCCGACGGATTTCGAAACGTCGGCGCCACCACCCCCGGCGCTGTCAGGTCATGCGGCGGGTGTGGTCGTGAGGGGTTCCCACCAGGTGCGGGTGGTGCGGTACCAGGGGACGGTGTCGGC